>NC_019685.1 GCF_000316645.1 Nostoc sp. PCC 7524 | reverse complement strand
ACATTTCCAAATGATCAGCCCAGAAAGCTTAAATACAAATGTATCACTAACCCTGCTTACAAGGGAACTACAAACTGAAATAATTCTTGGCACTTACACGGTCAGGGTACACACTCGCATTGGTCGAGAACCTTGTGCGCGGTTGTGGTATTTGTGTCGAGCGCTTGATAAGGATGGGTCTGGTCATTTAACATTGCCATTGCCTGTAGTACAGACGTTCTTAGATTGTAGTGATAAGTCTGTTTACCGTTGGTTACAGGATGGAAAAAAAATAGGAGCATTCCGCCGCTACAAAATTAAAGCAGGAATGATAACCGTCTACTTGGGCGGTATGTTTCAAGTTTGTTACAACCTAAATTTAAAAAGATGGGGTGATGTTGCAGTAGTGCCTTTAGTCCAAGTGTTAAGCGATTTACGCTCACTGACCACTGGCATAGTCACACAAAGCTTTCAACAAAAGAGCCGCTATGCGGCCAACAGACAACTTAAACCAGAGTACAGAAAACTTTTTGGAGCGCCACACCCGAACGAGCTAGTGAAGGACACAAGGCAATCCTCTCTTAAATCGCCAGAGGGGGAAGTACCTTGTGTACTTCACATTAGTTCGTCGCGGATATTCGTCTCAAAAAGTTTCATCCACTATGGTACATCTCAAAAAGCTGTCAGCTGTGAGTTGGGTATTCACAAGCGCACAGTGCGACGACATCAAAAGCAGCTGGGCATGAATCGCCGTCAACTTTGCCAAGCCAAAATTGAGTACAATCAACTCCGGCACGCTCGGAATAATGACGCGTCTGAATTTTGGGCTTTCACTGGAACCAAAACTGATATCGGTTATCAAGTTATGGGTGACGCGGTTGTGTTTTCTGATGGCATTGCCCCTGGAGCCAAAAAGAGACAGCCCAACACTTACCAAATTGACGCGACTGAATTTGACGGTCGATTATTCAAAGTGGGTGACAAGGTGTTCATGAATCGGTGCAACATCTACCGCGAACAATTCACCCTAACAACGATGTCAGCAGCACGGCGGAAGTACCATTTCAAACTGTCACAGTGCCACTTCAGCGAAAATCGAGCCGGTCGGGTAGGCAACCGTTTTGTAATAGGTTGCCACTCTGGCGAGATATGAAGGACATTTTTAAGAATTTTTTTTTAGCGTGAAATGCTGCGGCAACCAGTATAGTGATCGACACGAACTAGTGCAGCATGACCGAGAGCCTATAGGGTCGCGGCTTTTTGGCAATAGAGATCGTATGCAGATCATGCGTAGTACTTTCTTCGACCTTAACCCCAAAGAAAGCTTATTAGATGGAGAAGGTCACAATTAGAAAATATTCATCGTCCCGATTGACCCTTAACCTTTAATCGGTTTCCACTTGTAAAAAATTCGGCGAGCCATTCTTCTTAACCCTCAGAGTCGAACTTCATACAAGAATATACAAACCCTTTGGGTTTACCACTAAAACAACGGCGATAAAAACCTAATAGGTTTCCACAGAAACGTCTAAGGATTTAGGCGTGTTGTTTTGGGGCAATTTGAGAAAATATTAAACCAGTCACAAGTTAACTTGTCGAAGAAATATTGCAGCATTCTGCAACACAGGGAAAGGTATAACGTTTCCAAAGTCCGGAACGTGTGCAGAGTTCTAGAACCGATGGATACTTTAAAAGTATCCTCAAGTGTAGAGCGTGTGTTTAGGCTGCGTCTTTTTTTAGCACCCATAGGGGTCTAAACAGCGTTGGCGTACATTAGAAGCCAATCACGGATACAGCTTTGCGTCGCTGTTCGGGTGTAACTTCAAGATAGCGTTGCAGTGTGCCAAGGTCATTGTGACCGGATATCTCTTGAATGTGTCGCAACGGGATACCGGCGCTAGACATTTGGTTGAGGGCAGTACGGCGGAAACTGTGGGTACTGATGCCTTCTAGCCCGATTCTTTTGGCTGCATCGCGCAAGATTTTATCCGCCGCGTATCGCGTGAGCCTATCGCTGACTCCCCTCATGCCAGGGAACAGGGTTCCCGGTTTGGGGTGATAGTCAGCCATGAGTGCGGCTAGTCCTGGCTGGATGTCAACCACGCGGGTTTTGAGTTTCCCTTTGGTGGTAGACTTCCTAAAGGTTAGTGTTTCGCCTTTAATGTCCGTTGTTTGGAGTGCTAGAGCTTCACTAACGCGGCAACCGGTGAATAGACAGATGCCAAACAAAACGCGATCGCGCGGTGTGGTGAATCCGTCGCTAAACAGTCGCCTGAGTTCGTCGGAGGTGAGTATTTTGGCTCGTCCGTTGCCGTTAACCTTCATAACCCTTACAGATTAAGCATTCCAATACTCTACACGTTATCTGCATTTTGTGGAATTGGTGGCTATATCTATTGATTCTTCGTATGCTTTCTGTTGAAAGCCAGTGCTAGTTTAGCCAAGCTTATCAATCGTTGCACGGTAAAATCAGGCTTTCGACGTAAGGACAGAATTTTGATAACTTCAGCTTATGTTGTCTCCTGAAGAAAGCAACTCTTTGATAAACGCGTCGATGGCTTTCCCGGCGGCTGACTGCCTACCCATTTTTAGCTTATTGAGGGTGCGATCGCGGGTTGCCTCCAATTTGTCTAGATTGTCTATACTATTGTCTATATTCTTTCTGTCTTGCCCGGTAGCTTGTCCTTCTGCCTGAACTACCGGGCTTTCGATTTTCCCCGCAGTTCCTCCAGTTGCGATTGAAGTTTGTCTAGACGTGTTGCTAGATTATCTTCTATACGCTTGTCTATAAATTCATCTATATTGTCTAGATTATTAGTTGTGACTTTATCTAGACGTTGTTCAATATTGTCTATACGCTGTTCGAGGGATGTGTCTAGATGGGTGGGAGTGTGAGAAGTGGGAGTATTAAACCTGTTACCTGCCAAATACCAACGAACAAATTCTGTTAACAGTGCTGAGGCGTTGGAACTTTCAGAACTAGCAAGGTTTTTAAAAGACTCCCATTCTTCGGAGTCAATACGAAAAGTGGCTAGAGTTTTGTCTGCCATGATTAGATAATGTCTATACTTGTATAGATAGCAGTATAAACTATTGTCTATATTAGTGTCTATATAAGTCTAGATATCCGTCTAGATAGTCATCGCTCATCCCTCACCTCAACCGTTTTGCTGCCTAACGAGGTAGTCTAAGACCGCGCCAATTCTGTCGAGTGCCGCGCTAGTGGTACGTTGGTACTCATCAAGCCGTGCTTCGGTTTGTAATTGCCTAGCGGTAAGAATTTCAAAGTTCTGCTGATGGATTTGAACTGTTTGCAACAATGCTTCTGCGGTTGCGCGGAGTTCTGTAACCGATGTGCGGAGGTCGGCATTCACTGCAACTTGGCTGTCTAACGCAGCTTCTATTCTGGCTAGTCTGTCTTCGCTCATGCTGCCCCCTGCTTGTCTTGGTTGTCCTTGGCTTCTTGTTCCATTTGTTCTTTAACAACTCGTGTGAGTAAGAAAGCGGCAAGATTAGCCAACGGTCTTCCTTCCTCAGACGCTCGGTTAGCAATCCATTGGTAAATTTCAGCTTCTAGAGTGACTGCTATTCTCCCTTTATTGGTTGGCATGACGTTTGGTGTACTCCTGAGTCCATATCATACACCTTGTGCAAAGAGTGATTGACAAATGTACTAATCGGCAGTAATAGTATAGAGTGTATTAAGTGTACACCGAGTATATGACCGAAGTACAGACCGTCAACAATGGCACTGTACCCGTTTTTAATGCGGGTAAAAGTGCCAGTAAAAAACTGCGTCGTAATCTGCCTTCGCTGCCATCCAACCCAGGCGCGAGTGAGATGAGTGACGTGAGCTATTCCTGCAAAGTTGATGCCAGCCCGACTGTGTGGGATGCTTTACCGCTATACAGCCCGTTTAGCTTATCGGCTGATGGCAGTTACCCAATGGTCAAGGTGACGCGCTCAAAAGCCTGCGAACTGAGAACCGGGAAATCAATCCTGGTCGGTTCGGGTCGTTGCTACCGAGTGATTTTTTGATGACGATTCACCTTAAAGGTGAATCGCACTGATTCCTGTGGACTGCCTCGTAAACACCCACTGGAATCGCCTACATAATGAAGGACATAATTATCATGACAGATAGACCACTCACCGAGAAAGAGCAGCAAGTCATCTCTGAGTTTGAAACGGCGCGTCCTGGCTTGGGTGCAATTGCCGAACAAAACATTATTAATAATAATGTCACCGGCTGGGCTGACATTATCGCTGATACTCCGGCTGAAGAACTCGTCGCCAATGAAGGGACTGCCAGCAACAGTTTTATGTACCGGAGAATCGGCTAATGAACGAGCGACTTTACCAAGTATCCTTGACAGAGTTAACTAAAGTTGGTGTCCCGCAAGCGATAGCCGAACAAGCGTCCTTAGTCGTAGCCAACGATGACCCTACAAAACCCAATCTTGGCAGAACACCCCAAGCCCAAGAAGCGGTCAATGCGGCTATGACTCACTACCACGCTAATCAACAGGGAGTAAGTCAATAATGAGCGATCGCCAGTTTCTATTTTTAGGACTGGCGGCCGCCGCCGTCAGTCTGTGGTATCAAAACCAGCAAACAGAGTTACAAGCACAGTTAAATACCTGTCGCGCTCAACTGCAAGGCTTTAAAGACGGGGTGATTTATGGCAAATGACTGGATTGAAATGCACTTGCCTAGTCGTCAACAGCTAGGCAGGTTTTTACTGTGGGGATTGGGGCGATTAACTTTTAGTGCCAGCATATTTTTATTTGATGCCACGTCTTACGCTTTGCAAACAGCGTTAACAGTGGTGAAGTGGTGTAGACAGTCTGTATACAACTTGGTCAAAGTTTACGACCAATTGCCCTATGCTGGCACTTACGGCGCGGCTATCATTGACACTACCGCCGTCACCCTTGCGGTCGAACCAGAGGGAATCATCACCGACTTGATGCAAGCTCTGTCTGGTAAGCACTGTTTAATAGTTGGGGATACGGGAACTGGCAAAAGCACCATAGCCCAATGGCTTGCTTATCAAGTCGGGGGTGAGGTGACAGTCTATGACGCTGACGCTGCACCGGACGAGTGGACGGGGTTAAATGTCATTGGCCGCCGTGGTGACTTTGAGGCTATACAGTCGGGCATGGCTGCTGACCTGGAGGAATTGCAGCGCCGGATTGAGCTACGGGGTGAGTCTGGGGATAAGGCACTAGCAGGAAAAGAAAGCGTTTTAATTGCTGAAGAACTGCCACTGCTGAGAGATGAAGTCGAGATAGCAACCGAATGGCTCATCAAACACGCCAGGCGCGGCCGCAAGCCCAAGCGTTTTGTTATTGGGCTGACTCAAGATGATAATGTCAAGACCTTAGGTATCGAGGGTGAAGGCGGTGTCCGTAAGTGTTTTAGGATGTTACGCCTGGGTAAGTTTGCAGTTAGCCACGCCAAGTCCTTAAAAGACCTTGCCCTTGTGGAGTGGTTAAAGTCGGGGAAATATCGCTGCATGGTGGATGATATGCCGTGTCAGTTACCAGATGTAAGCAGTTACAAAATGGTTATGCCCCGGTTACAGTCTGTAACCAGTTTTCAGCCACTCCAAACGGCTCAACCGACCTCAGAACAAGCATTACAGCCCGTTTCATCCCTCCCAGAACCAAGAGATGAAACCCTAGCAAAAGTGGTAAAAGCCTGTCTGGAAGCGGGTTTTTCAGAAAGTAAGGTGATTAAAGAAATTTTGGGCTATCAAGGCGGGCGTTACCAAGAAGGTAAATCGCTACTGGAAAAACTTAAGGATTTGTAGCGGTGCGGTTTAGCATTGACTGTTACTTGCTGTACAAGGATAATTTTCTCAAAGCGGAATGGTGTTAAACCCGATTATTAGAGTCGTCATAGCAAAAGCTTGAAAACTGGCAAGGGTGTACTGGTTTTCGTTCTTTTTGGTTCTAATGGTTATTTTTTACCAGTTTATTTAGTAATAACCGAGTGCCAAGTTTCTTGTTTTACATAGCAAAGTTAGCAAAAAACATTTTGCCGTGAATTTCCATCTGTAAAAAGCGTCACGGCGAAATTCAGTATTTAGTAAATACAAAAATAAGTCAAACGTTGATCATGCAACACTTTGGCGTACAATTGATTGAAAATTTTGCCGATAGGCAAAGTTTAAATTACCTATTAAAAAAAGTTCAGTGCTTGGGGGTTGTTATGCTACTTAACCGAAGCTAAATAAAACACACATACACAGAATTGTTACCACACCAAACACCAAACAGAAAAAACGTGCTTTGAATTTATCAATTAATGGGTGTAGTTAACAAGTTTTATTTAGCTTCAGGTTAAGCAAATAACATTCAATAGGTACTGGACTGAG
>NC_019684.1:6377500-6635030 GCF_000316645.1 Nostoc sp. PCC 7524 | reverse complement strand
GTTGTAATCATCTTGGGACACACCCGGTAGGCAATATCCTAGCACCACCTGACCAACACGGAGAAGCAAAGACACATGAAGACGACACAGTACAGCAGTAAATTAAAAAATATTGATCAGAAGAAAGGCAGAAGGCACAAAGGTACAAATCTTGCCGAATTGTCGGCAAAATCTTTGATGTTCCTGAGTGGGGTAGGTTTGCTGTTCTTGGGTGGTTGCGCTGTTTTACCCACTAAGAATTTACAAACACAAACCAATGAAGTCCAGTCTCAGACGACAGCCCAAACGGCAAATGATACCAATCCCCTAGTTGCACCCCCACCAATTATTGCCGCATCTGGAGATCCCAATTTTGTTGTACGAGTAGTGCAGAGGGTGGGCGGGGCTGTGGTGCGGATTGATTCTGCTAGAACTGTGACTTCCCGTGTACCGAGTGAATTTAACGATCCCTTTTTCCGGCGCTTTTTTGGTGATGCTGTTCCACAACCTAGACAAAGGGTGGAAAGAGGTAGCGGTTCAGGATTTATTATTAATTCTTCTGGTCAGATTTTGACAAATTCTCACGTAGTAGATGGTGCCGATCAGGTGACAGTCACCCTCAAAGATGGCAGAACCTATGATGGGACAGTGCTGGGTGAAGACCCGGTGACAGATGTAGCTGTGATTGAAATTGATGCTAATAATTTGCCAACTATCTCTTTAGGCAACTCTGACAGTTTACAACCTGGAGAAGCAGTAATTGCTATTGGTAATCCCCTGGGTTTAAATAATACTGTAACTTCTGGAATTCTGAGCGCCACAGGTCGTTCTGGTAGTGATATTGGTGCTAGTGATAAGCGCGTTGACTATATCCAAACAGATGCGGCGATTAACCCTGGTAACTCTGGCGGACCCTTATTAAATGCCAATGGTCAGGTAATTGGGATGAATACAGCGATTATTCGAGGCGCACAAGGTTTAGGATTTGCTATTCCGATTAATACTGTGCAGAAAATTGCTCAAGAATTGATTGCTAAAGGTAGAGTTGATCATCCTTATTTGGGGATTCAAATGGTGACACTCACGCCAGAAATTAAAGAAAGAATTAATCAAAGATTTGGCGATCGCGTCAATATTACAGCCGAGAAAGGTGTCTTATTAGTGAGCATTGTACCTCGCTCTCCCGCAGCCGTTGCCGGACTCAGAACTGGAGACGTAATTCAAAGAATCAATAATCAACCAGTCACCACAGTAGAACAAGTACAAAAGCTAGTAGAAGATAGCCAAATAGGTAGCCCTCTATCCGTTGAAATAGAACGCAATGGACAAATCACCCAACTGGCAGTCCGCCCTGCGCCTTTACCAGTGCAGAGGGAAGGGTGATATTAGGCAGTAGGCAATAGGCAATAGTTATTCTCCTCTGCTCCTCTGCTCCCCTGCTCCCCAATCCCCAAGTTTCACACATGACAGCATCATTACCCATTATTCACGTAGGCAATCCTACACTACGCCACCAAGCTGCTGTGGTGGAAGATATTCATGCTCCAGCTTTTCAACAACTCATTGATGATTTAATCGCCACTGCTATGCAAGCTAACGGTGTGGGAATTGCTGCACCACAAGTGGCACAGTCTTATCGTCTATTTATTGTGGCTTCTCGTCCCAATCCTAGGTATCCCAACGCTCCAGAAATGAAACCAACGGCGATGATCAACCCTAAGATAGTGGCTCACTCAAAAGAGGTTGTCAAAGGTTGGGAAGGTTGTCTCAGTGTTCCTGGGATGAGGGGATTGGTTCCCAGGTATCAAGCGATCGCAGTTGAATACACTAACCGTCATGGTCAGTTACAACAGCAAGAGCTAACTGATTTTGTGGCTCGTATATTTCAACACGAATTTGATCATTTAAATGGTGTACTCTTCATAGACCGTATAGAAAATCCTTCCGACATGATCACTGAGCAGGAATACCAAAAAATTGTATCCCAAACTACATAAACAAAAATTCTTCTTAAGAATGATACCTAACAAGTTTTTTCGATGTATACTTAACCTATTGTTAACCTCAAGTCGGGTGTAGCTATCGAAATAAATGGCACAAACTATTATTAGTCGCGAAGGGTTAAGTCCTCATCTACCAAGGTTTTCTGACTTAACCTTTACTCAGCGTCACAGCGATGAAATAAAAGTGAATACAAATAGCAGTAGAGTAGTGATACAGCCACAATTAGAACTCTCTGCTACGGGTATGCAAGTTGTACACGCAACCAATGGGCGCATACGTATTAAAGCGACTGACGGTAGTTTTAGCTCCAACTTCCAGAGGATCACCCAATACTTACGGCAGTGTCCTGGTGTAAAAGAAGTTGTAACAAATGAGCAAGCAGGCAGTATGATAGTTAGCTTTGATGAGCAGCAACTGTCACTGTCGCAGATGTTGGGTGTGTTACAAAAATTAAATATTCAAACCTCCCCAAATTCGCCGCTATCAGATCCCTTCGCTCCTTGGAAATCTGTTGAGTTTTGGAAAGAGCAAACAATATCTTTTATTCCCTTGATGACTGGGTTAGCAGTCACAGGCAGATTAGGAATTAGCGGTCTAGCGTCAATTCCCGTCTATATGATTACCGCCGATGCTACCCGACGGGTGATAGATTATATCAAACCACGCATTTCTGGATCAGTAAGCGGTAAAAGTGCAGATGCAGATGATAAATCTGCACACGCAGAAAATCAAACTCCTATTGTTAATAAAAATAGCGAGACAACAAAGTGGTCAGCCAAAGTGACCTATAGTGTTGTACATCAGATACCTGGAAGAATTCGGTTTAATCTACCACTCATAGCTAGCGATCGCGCCTATGCAAAGCGGCTAGAAAGGTTGTTGCAAACCGATACTCTAGTAAACAACGTGCGAATCAATTGTGATGCCGCCTCAGTTGCCATTACCTACAACCCAAGGGCAGAAATAGCTGTATGCCATTGGGTGAGTCTGATGGAATCAGCCTTGACAACAACTACCCCTACAGTTCCCGTCAGTCCAACACCACAGCCAACACCACCAACCACAGTATCGACATCTGCACCAGAAATAGTGAATCAAATAACTGAGCTAACAGAAGCAAAAATATCTGAATCTGAAGGCAACAATACTGTATATATCTCCAGTTGGTGGGCTGAGATGAAGCCTGCTGCACTGTCTTATTCTCTAGCTTTTATGGCGAACTTGCCACTGTAAATATTTGCCAACTCAGGAATACTGGAGGAATCAAGATGGAAGATTCTGCATCATCAGACTCTGTTCCGCGACCGAGACGCGAAAAACTCACACATCCGACACAAGTAGCTTACAGCATTACTTACGCCCTACCAGGGCAGGTGACATTCTGTGTACCAAGGATTAGTGAAGATCCCACATACCTGCAACGACTTTGCAAGTTGCTAGCCCAGGAAAAGGAGATCATCAGTCAGAAAGCTAATCGAGATACGGGATCAGTAGTCATTACCTACAAGCTAGGATTAATGTCAGATTTTGAGATGCGATCGCATCTGGCTAATTTACTGCAAGCAGCTGATCACGCACAAGTAAAACCAGAGATTGCATCCTCTCCGCCTCAGCCTAGCATTAACCCACAAACAACTGAAGAACCTGCAACAGTCGCCTGTAACATCGTTCATGCGATCCCCGGACGAGTGCGGTTTCATGTGCCGCAAATCGCCTCAGATCCAGCATACGTCCAACGTTTAGAGGCTGTATTACAAGCAGATCCAGTAGTGAAAAGTGAACGAGTTAATCGAGATGCAGCATCAGTTGTCATTACCTATCAACCGACAATGTTCCGAAGTTCCCACCAACAAATGCAAAGTGTGTTTACAGCCGCAGTTACCCATCTACAGGATCTAATTCAATCGGCGGGGATCACTGCTAACGCTAACCACAATTAACAAAATCATAAATCTGCATTCAGTTATCTCATCTCTTCAGATGGGGGATAGTGCTGAAAGTTCAATGGCAAAGATATCTTGCCTAGGGGTACTTATTTTCTTTTTTTACTGAAGAGACTACTGCAAACACAAGTTTATTCACCGTTTCAGGGATTCATCAATGGCAAAAACAACCGTTCAACTCGCGTCACCCCTTCCTCCTCAATCTTTAGAAGTCGTAGAGGTACAACATGAGGAAGTGTCTGTAACTTCCATCTCTGCCTATCAGACAGCCGAAAAACAGCATGGCAAAGTTACTGCAACTACTTCTGCAAAGCAGATTCTTCCAGTGACGCATAGTATTGTCCATGCAGTACCGGGCAGGTTGCGGTGGCGTGTGCCTCGGTTACGCTACGATGCTGATTATGCCCAGCGTCTTTTAGCTTTACTAGAAGCTGATACCCTGATTACAAATGTCAGAATTAAGCCGGCTGCGGCCTCTTTAGTTGTCACCTACAAAGTGAGTGCAATTAAAGATGCCAAAATGCGATCGCGCCTCAGTTGTCTGATTGTCGCTGCTAGTGATCCTGGCATCTTACCACTCAACACCAAGCAGACATTAGCTAAATCAGAAGATGAGGAAGAACAATCTTGGCCGGGATTGCAACTTTCGGTTTTAGCCACTGGTTTAGCATTGCTGGGTGGGCCTTTGGGCGTAACTATCCCCCCCATCTTGACGGCAGGAACTATTGCTCTGGCCACTTTACCCGTAGTGCAGAGAGCGTTTATTGGGATTGTTGCACAACGCAAACTGACTATCGACTTTTTAGACTTTATGGCGATCGCTATCACCACAGTCCAAGGTCAGTTTCTCACCCCGGCGTTGATGTTAAGTTTAATTGAGATTGGGGAGAATATCCGCGATCGCACGGCTCGTTCCTCCAAAATGCAAACCCTAGATTTATTGAACTCCCTAGGCCAGTTTGTCTGGGTAGAACGCGATGGTGAGAAGGTGCAAATTCCCATCCAACAAGTACATCCAGGGGATACAGTCATCGTTTACCCTGGCGAACAAATCCCCGTAGATGGCAGCATCATCAAAGGTAAGGCACTCCTAGATGAACAAAAACTGACAGGTGAATCTGTGCCGATTTTGAAAACCAAGGGACAGTCTGTATTTGCCTCCACTCTGGTAAGGGAAGGCCGAGTTTACATCCTCGTGGAACGGGTAGGTAACGACACCCGCGCCGGACAGAGTATCAAGTTAATGCAGGAAGCTCCTGTCCATGATACCCGGATGGAAAACTACGCCATCAAATTTGCTGAGAAAGCTGTGTTGCCAACTTTGTTACTAGGGGCAGGCGTATTTGCACTGACGCGGAACCCCGCAAGGGCTGCTAGTGTTTTAACCCTGGATTTTGCTACCGGCATTAGAGTTTCCGTCCCGACAACTGTTTTAGCAGCACTCAGCTATGCCGCCCGCCAAGGTGTTCTCATCCGTAGCGGTCGCGCCCTAGAACAACTAGCGGCAGTTGATACAGTCGTATTTGATAAAACAGGCACACTCACCCAAGGAGAAGTATCGGTAATTGCGGTTGAAAGTTTTAACCCAGAAATATCTAGCGATCGCATCTTAGCCATAGCTGCCGCCGCCGAACAGCGTCTGACACATCCAGTAGCCGAAGCTGTAATTCGCTATGCCCAAACCCAAAAAGTCGCCATTCCCAGCCGGAGCAAGTGGGATTATCAACTGGGTTTAGGTGTCAAAGCCGAGATTGATGGCGAGACTGTCTATGTAGGGAGTGAAAGATTTTTGCGCCAGCAAGAGATTAACATGGACGCGCTCAACGGCAACGGCTCTAAAGCTACCTCGGTAATTTATGTAGCCAGTAATGGGCAACTTCAAGGTAGAATAAAGTATAGTGATGTTCTCCGCCCAGAGAGCCGGGAAGTCATCTCCCAACTCATGACGGTAGACGGTGTGGAGGTGCATATGCTGACTGGGGATAACAAGCGAACAGCGCAAGCTGTAGCAACTGAATTGGGGATTGCGCCAGCCAATACTCACGCAGAAGCTTTTCCAGAGCAGAAAGCCACGGTAGTACGTCAACTGCACGAACAAGGTAAAACAGTGGCCTTTGTGGGAGATGGGATCAACGACTCCCCAGCTTTAGCCTACGCCGATGTCTCCGTATCCTTTGCCCACGGTTCCGAAATCGCCCGCGAAACAGCAGACGTGGTGTTAATGCAGAATGACTTGCATGGATTATTGGAGGCGATCGCGATCGCCCGTCAAGCCAAGAGTTTAATTCGACAAAACACCAGTATTGTTGCTATTCCTAACTTGGCAGCATTAATGGTAGCAGTATTGTTTGGATTGAACCCCTTAGCAGCAACCGTAGTCAACAATGGCTCTACCATCGTGGCTGGAGTCAACGGCTTACGCCCAATCATCAAACATTCAATGAAAACAGCTCTACCATCAGGGAGATGAGGTAGCAAATCTAGGCATATTAGGCTAGAAAGCTTTAATACTTACAAGTTTTCAAATTCACATTTCCGGAGGAATTAATTATGGCCCCTAAAATTACTGACTTTGTTGAAGAAGCCGGCGCTCCTGGTTTAATCGCTGGGATTGGAGCTGTACTTCTAGCTCCCGTTCTCCTACCTGTAGTAGCGGGAATTGGTAAACCCATAGCCAAGTCAATCATCAAAGGTGGTATCGTTGCCTACGAAAAGAGCAAAGGCGCTTTTGCTGAACTAGGTGAAACTTGGGAAGATATCGTTGCAGAAGCTAAGGCTGAACTAGCAGAAGCTAAAGAAACACCAGTTTTTGAAGCTGCTAGCACTAGCATTGATACTGTTTCTGATAATGGTGTGTAAATTGGTAACGGGTGATCAGTAATTGTTCATTGGTTGCTTTTCCATGATCAATTACTCACCTTGTCCAATCTGATTACTTATGCTTTGGGAATTAATTGAGATGGGTTGCTTACCCATCTCTAAGTTTAATATCCTAGTGGACTGATACAGCTAATTTTGTGTATTAGAGAAAAACAAGAAATATTGATTTATCTAAGTTTAAAAAATCTCAGTTGTCTATAGTTTTGAATTACAAATTGGAAATTAATTAAAAACCAAATAAAAACATTAAATTCGGAGGATGGTTTGATGTTGACAAATAATTACGGTAGTCTGACTACAATGCCCAAATTAAAACAGAAAATTAACTTTAAAACACCATCCAAACCAATATCTATATCTACAAAAATTGTTAGTGATACCCCAGGTAGACTACGGTTGAGAATTGCCCAATCTCACCGCCAACCAGACATCATGCAACACATTGCTCATGCACTGGAAGCTAAATCTACTGTGCAGAAAGTACGGACTAATATTCATCATGGCAGTATTGTCATTAAGCATGATGGTACAGATGCCAGCTTAGAAGATGTGCTAGCAACACTACGAGATTTGGGGATAATTTTTGCAGAAACTACAGAGGGTAATACCGAAGCGGCAACGACTGTAGCCAGTGCAGTGATAGATTTGAATAAACGAGTCAAACAAGCGACGGATGGAGTTGTTGATATCCGCTTTCTTTTTCCCTTGGGACTGAGTTTTTTGGCTGTAAGACAGTTAATAATTAAAGGTTTACAGTTTGAGATTATTCCCTGGTACGTCTTAGCTTGGTATTCCTTTGATAGTTTTATTAAACTTCATGGGATTACACCACAAAAGCCTAGTGCTGAGTCGGGAGAATCTTAATTGGGCATTGGGAATGGGGCATTGGGGTAAAATCTCCTCTGCCCCCTGCTTCCTCTGTCCCCTACCTTAACTAAACACCCGATGCTGTAACGAAGGCATTTGTCGGCGGACTTGTTCTAGGCGTGAGGGATTAATTTCTGCGATCGCTATTCCGGGTTTGTCACCAGCATCAGCTAAAATTGTCCCCCAAGGGTCAATGACGACTGCGTGTCCGTGGGTGAGACGGCGACCATAATTATTACCTGTTTGTGCTGGTGCAATTACGTAGGCAGTATTTTCAATGGCTCTGGCTTGTAGCAAAACTTGCCAGTGGTCTTTACCTGTAAAAGCGGTGAACGCAGCAGGCACAAATATGACATCCACTTCTTTTTGGGACAGATGGCGATAGAGTTCGGGGAAGCGGACATCATAACAGATAGACACCCCGATATTGCCTAAAGTGTCTGAAAAATGGACGGGGGGTAATTGCTGACCGGCTACAACTGTACTAGATTCGCGGTAGGTATTACCGTCAGGCACATTCACATCAAACAGATGTACTTTATTGTAGCGGGCGAGTTCTTGCCCACTGGGATCAACAAGAATTGTTGTGTTATATACTTTACCTGTATCGCCTACGGGAACTGGAAAGCTCCCACCTAAAAGCGTAATTTGGAAGCGTTGCGCCATCTTTTTAATAAAGATTTCACTTTCACGAGCGATCGCTTCTGCTTGTGCTAGTTTATCGTTTTCCTCCCCCATAAACGAGAAATTTTCTGGCAAACCCACCAATTCCGCACCTCGGCGCACAGCCAGATCAATTAATTCCTCTGCTTGTACCAAATTCTTTTGTAAATCAGGTACGCTGGTCATTTGAATAGCGGCGGCTAAATAAGACTTCATAGACTTAAAGAAACAGTGTAGTTGTGTGAGATAGATACTCAAATATACCGTTACTTCAATATCTGACAAAGAGGACAAGGGGACAAGAGGATGAGGGGGGATGTTGTTGTGTTGCCCGTTTTTTTCTGAAAGTCCCCAACACGTTGCTCAACGCCCCACTACCGCTAACAGCACCGGCTAAACGCCTCGCTACCGCTAACACCAACCAGCCGAACTCAGGTTACATTCAGGTTAGCTTGTAATCAAACCTTGATTAACTGGTGTTATTGTGGATACTTCTGTTCTCATTCAAACTTTTATTGCGGTGTTTGTCCTAGCAGATGCCATAGGTAATATACCAGTGGTTTTAGCTTTAACTCAGGGTATGGAACCAGAAGATAGAAATAAAGTAATTGATAAGGCGATTATTGTAGCGATCGCAGTTCTGCTAATATTTGCCTTTACTGGTCAATATATTTTGACCTATTTAGAAATTAGCATGGGTTCGTTGCGAGTAGCTGGCGGTCTTTTATTGCTGTTAATCGCCTTGCAAATGCTGCGGGGAGAATTGAATACACCAATTACCGAACAAGGACGGGATGTCTCGATTACACCTTTAGCTTTGCCATTGCTAGCAGGGCCAGGTACAATCACGACAGTCATGTTGTTAATGTCCAAATCCCAGAGTCCCCATCTGGCTGTAGTTGTGGGGGTTGTAGGCGCGATGTTTGTGACTTGGTTGATTTTGCGCTTGGCAAACAAGATTGATAGTTTGATTGGTGCTGAGGGTGGGGTAATTGTGACTCAGCTTTTAGGTTTTCTGTTAGCCGCACTGGCTGTAGAGATTGGTAGCACCGGGATTCGAGAATTGTTTTTACAGTAAGGTTGTTAATCATCAAACTCCCTCCCCCATATCCCCTGCTTCTCGACTCATCCCTACCCAGTTTCTCTCTTGCTTTTTCAACTAACGCCTTGGCTGTTTCATATATCAACAAATTAAAAATCGAGGCTTGCACGAATTTTCAGCATTGCCCATCTTACAAAACTGAAACACATTCAGTTAATTGTGATTTTGAATTAAAATAGATATAGAAAGTAATAATTGGTAAATAAGTTTAAGTATTGCAAAGCTATCTGAAAAACCATTGCGTATATTGTCAATATATTGAGAAACTCAGCCGGAACAACTTATCAGAATTAGAGTATAGAAACCAAGATAAATTGACTCAAAAAGGAGTCTAAGATTATGGCTATTACTAAAATGCTTGCTAGCATCACTCAGTATATTTCTGAAGCCGTAATGCGGATCTTTGGCCCTACCGATGACGCTTATCCTATAATTGGCGTGCAACCTTTTAGCGGGGAACCTTATAAAAAGGGTACAGCTGAGATTTGGTAAATAATAGTGCAATGAGTCAACTGCACGATAGTCATATAATCCAACCACAGACAAACTATAGATAAACTATCTATGTTTGTCTGTGGTTTTATTTTTCAAATTCTTGACACTGGTTAATGCTACTAAAGGATTATGAAATCAGCTAAAGTCTGTAAATCTGGAACTTCTGAATCGGGTTCACCTATAGATGGAATGGTAGCACCAGAACCTATTTTACCTACTCTGTGGTTTACCCAAACTGTTGATTGGCAAAAATCAAATATTTAATTTTCTAACCTGGTGTTCGCCTACGATGATAATTACTACAATAAAGTAGTAATGTATCTAACCTCTGGAGTTCTGACAGTGGGCTTATTTGATGATTTTAGTCGGTTTCTGGAAAACCGTTTAGAGGAATTCTTGCGTAATAATCCGCATTTGGAATTAGAGGCGCTGTTAGAACAGCTGCGGCAGCAAGAGGAAGATACATTAAAATTAATTGCAGATTTACAGTTGCAAGAGAAGCGATCGCAAGAAGATATTCTCTCTACTGCTCAAGAAATTCAGCGTTGGCATATCCGTGTGCAGAAAGCCCAAAACGCTGGTAGACAGGATTTAGCGGCGGCAGCCCAAGACAGAGAAGCAGCCTTACTGCGTGAAGGGAATCAGCTTTGGGGACATATGCAAGGCTTAAAGGAACGCATCAAACAATCCCAAGAACTCCTGCATAAAATACAAGTGCGGCGACAAGAAGTCCAAACCAAGGCAGCACAAGCGCAGACAACGCGCGCTAAAGCCCAAGCCCAGCAACGCTTAGAAACCAACGGCTGGTGGACTCCCACTAGCAGTTATACAAGCGGGTTGGATGACTTGGAAGAAAAGTTTCGTCGCTGGGAAACTGAAGACGAGTTAGAACAAATGAAGCGCAATTTGGGAAAATAATTATTGCATTTCTGGTCAGGTAGGCAATGCTGAAAATTACCTCTAGTATTACAGCACTTTTGAAGTAAGTGAGGTACATCATGAGTAATGAGTAATGAGTAATGAGTAAGAAATTTACTTATTACTCATTACTTTTTTCAATTAGTTGCTGTACTTCATAAACATCGAATCTGCTGTAATTTTACGTCGTCTTCATTGCCTACTCTACGGTTAATTTCCTAGAAATCAAATCTCAAAATGGTATGTAATTTGACAGCAATTTTCTTGATGGTTTACTACTGATTAATTAGTAAACTATCGAAAATCTCAATATGGAAATATTTCTTTAATTTTTATATAAAATATACATATTCTGATAAAGTGTAATTAACCAGAGCGTCACACCATAATTTTTTCTGTTTATCATTTTTTTGTGCTTGCCGCAGTATTTTTCAGACGTTCCAAATTGAACTGAGGCATGGAAAGAAGTATATTTTTAGATGTTTTGTATAGCCTACAAAAATTATTTGTAGGTTACATTCCTGCTGCTGTTTTAGGTTGTTTTTTGGGATATTTGATTGGGATAAATGCCGCAATTTATCAAATTTTTAGACGAATAGTTCAAATACCAAATAGCATTCCTCCTGTAGCATTGTTACCCATCCTGTTGATTATCTTGCAAGAAAAAGAATCAGCAGTTGTGAGTGTGATTTTTGTCGCTACTCTCTGGACAATTATCATTAACATCGCCATTGGTATGCAACATTTCCGCAGACAAGATAACAACTTTAAAGTAGCAATTTTTCATCTATTTCATGCTCTGAAAGTTGGTGTTTGGGTAGCATGGTTTACAGTGATTACTACAGAAATGTTGCTCGGTGAGAAAGGATTGGGTGCGCTGGCTTGGAATGGTTATAAATCTGTCAATGTTAGTGACATTTTTGAAGCAATAATTTACATAGGGAGCATTGGTTTTTTGCTGGATCAATTACTAGATTCCACAGGATATATGCTGGCTCAGATTGTCAACAACGGTAAAAAGTCTAGTTGAAATGGGGATTAAAGACTGGGGAATGCTGCGTCTTGTTGTCAAAAATTAAAAGATTACCTCCGATGGAAGTAATCTTTTATAGTACATAATAATTCTATTTTGGTGGTGCGATCGCCTGAAACATAACTGCACCATCAAATTAAATACTATTCTTCTTCTTCATCCAACTCTTCATCTTCATCTTCTTCATTAGCCTTAGATACGGAGTTCGCAGAAACAACTGCTCCCTTATCTAATTTTTCCCGTACCAATTGCTTGATTTGTTCGGTAAATTCTGGCTTTTCTTCTAGGTACTTAATGGCATTATCTCGCCCTTGGGAAATGTTATCACCGTTGTAACTGTACCAAGCTCCTTTACGGATCAGAATACCAGTTTCTTCTGCCAAGTCTACTAGACAACCTAAAGTAGAAACACCTTTACCAAAAATGATGTCGAATTCTGCGATTCTAAAAGGTGGTGCAACTTTATTTTTCGCAACTTTGACTTTAACTCGGTTGCCGAATTCATCAGAACCCTTTTTCAAGGTTTGAATCCGACGAATATCTAAGCGCACTGAAGCATAGAACTTCAACGCATTACCGCCAGTGGTGGTTTCTGGGCTACCGTAGGTGACACCAATTTTTTGCCGTAGCTGGTTAATAAAGATAACTGTACAACCAGATTTACCAATATTACCAGTAATTTTACGTAGAGCTTGGCTCATCAGTCTCGCTTGCAGACCAACGTGAGCATCACCCATATCCCCTTCGATTTCAGCACGGGGAACTAACGCGGCAACGGAGTCAATCACGACAATATCAACGGCGGCGGAACGCACTAACTGATCCACAATTTCCAAAGCTGATTCGCCGGTATCGGGTTGGGAAACCAGCAAGTTTTCTATATCTACGCCTAAAGCGCCTGCGTAAGTGGGGTCAAGGGCGTGTTCTGCATCCACAAAGGCAGCAATACCACCTTCTTTCTGCACTTCCGCGATCGCATGAAGTGCTACAGTCGTCTTACCGGAACTTTCCGGCCCATAAATCTCAATTACCCGTCCCTTGGGTAAACCGCCACCCAACGCCAAATCCAAAGTCAGCGCCCCAGTGGAAATTGTTTCTACCCGCATCCGGGTAGCATCTCCCAGGCGCATGATTGCTCCTTTACCGAAGCTGCGCTCAATCTGGTTGAGTACCATATTCAGCGCCTTTTGCTTGCCGGAAGTATCGGTATTGATAGCCATTCGTGCCTCTATAAGTATATGGATTTAAGAAGTGTGGGGTTGGGAGTTTTACTAGAACAGATATACTATTTTAGCCAGAAAATTCTGAAATAGGACTTCTCAAATTAAAAAGTAACTGTGACAAGATCCTAACCTGATTGCTACGTGATTGGGGTAGCGGCACTCTAAAAATTTTGGAAAAGGTAACATTTTAAACTCGGATTTACGCGGATACGATATAACATGATGCGTCAAGCTAAAGCCTTGACACACCCTACTTCTGCCTTTTGTCTTCTTCAAAGCAATTCTGTAATTGAAAATTGTCGCTGACGATCTAGTTCTTGAAGCTTCAACTTTTCAGCATAGAATGCTTGATAATATGACTGCCATTTTTCTGGTTCGGCTTCTGGATCAGTTTCTTGCCACAGTTCCAAAAAGTGACGATAACGCTTTTCTCTCAACACTCGTTCCATACAAGCGATCGCAGCTTGCACAACTTGGGGAGTACGCATAATTTCTTTCTTAGCTTTCTCATTCAAATGAAATAAATGAGAAATTAAACCGATATCTTCAGCTAGTTCTAAATATCTATCTTGCAAACTAGAAATTATATTAATCTGTTCGCCTGTTAACTCTAAAATCTGTCCCCACAAAAATCGATGGTGAGAAAGACTAAATTCTAAATCTCGTTCTTCTAATTCTGAAATAATAGCTTGACGCTGTTCACAACAATGTAGATAAATTCGCAGTAGTAAAGCTTCTGCTTGTTCCAGAAGGCTTCGTTCTGTAGTAGGGAGTGGGGAAAGTTTGACGGCATTCCCCGTTTTCTTTAAGGCTACAGGTTGAGAATATGTAGTTTTTGATGGAGCGATTTGAGTTAAGAGATTTTCGACTCTTAAGGGTATGAGTCTGGTATCGCCTAAGCTGAGGATTTCTGCACAATAGGAAACGTAATAATTGCGGGTGTCACTATTAACTATATTTTTGAGTAATTTGACAATTTGCTGTGTGACTTGTTGAAAATCTGTAGCTTGTTTTAAGTTGCGGTCTTTGATAATTTGCTGGATCTGCCAATCTATCCACAGAGGGGCATTTGCTAATAGTTGTTCATAATCTTCTCGACCATGAGAACGTAAAAACTCATCAGCATCTTTGCCGTCTGGAATATTAATAATTTTGAGTTTAACTTCACCTTTATAAGCTAAATCAGCAATTTCCCCAATTGCCCTTTCTGCGGCGTTAGTCCCAGCTTTATCAGCGTCAAAGTTAAGTACCAATTGTTTGGAGTCGGTGTAACGCAACATCAACCTGACTTGTTCCAAACTCAAGGCTGTACCGAGGGAAGCGACAGCATTATTAATACCCGCAGCGTGGAGAGCGATCGCATCAAAATATCCCTCTACTACCACCGCCTGATCGAGTTGGGAAATCCCAGTTTTAGCTTGATCCAGGGCAAATAAAGTTTTACCTTTATTAAATAATTCTGTTTCCGGTGAATTTAAATACTTGGGCTGTTCATCGGTGAGAGTCCTACCACCAAACCCAATCACCCGTCCTTGTACATCACGAATAGGAATCATCAAGCGATCGCGGAAGACATCATAATAACCGCTTCCTTCCTTACGGGGTTTAATTAATCCCGCTTTTTCCACCAACTGCACCGGGTAGTGCTTATCTTCTACCAGATAGCGGTGGAGAGTTTCCCAACCTGGAGGGGCATAACCCAAACCAAACTGCTGGATTGTAGCTTCATTCAGCAGGCGATCGCTGCGTAAATATAGCATAGCCCGTTGTCCTTGAGATTGGCGCAGGGCGTGTTGATAAAACTGGGCGGCGGAAGCCAGAACTTCATATAATTGTTCCCGCAAAGACAATTGACGCTGTAACTCTTGGCGTTGTTCTGGTTCTAGAGTTTTGACAGGGACTTGGTAACGTCGTGCTAAATCTAACACCACCTCAGAAAAAGATTGCTTACCCAAATCCATCAAAAACTTTATCGCATTCCCCCCAGCTTGACAGCCGAAGCAATAATACATTTGCTTAGTTTGGCTGACAGTAAAACTGGGACTTTTCTCGTCATGAAAAGGACACAAGCCCACAAAATCCTTACCGCGCTTGCGTAAAACCACGTATTCTGATACGACATCCACAATATCAGCGCGATGTTTAACTTCTTCAATTGTGTCTGGGTGCAGGCGTGGAATTGACATAATTTAGGCAATAGTTATTAGGCAATAGGCAATAGTCATTATTTACTCCCTCATCTCCCTCATCTCCCTCATCTCCCACCCTACGGGTAGAGGCTTACGCCATCGTAAGAGAAACTGACGCTACATCTCCCTCATCTCCTGCTCCCTGCCTTCTATAAATCGCTCCTGATGGATATTATATTGTTGTTGCTAGACGAAGAATATTGTATAGAATTGCTTACGCTTAATTTTATTTAAGAGGAAATACGGTAAATGGGGCGTATTTTTATTTCAGCAGCCCACGGAGGCCGAGAAGCAGGGGGTATTGATCCAGGTTCTATAGCTGGTGGTACAACAGAAGCTAGAGAAATGATTTTACTGCGAGATTTGATTGTAACAGAACTGCGATCGCGGAGTTTTGAAGTATTAGCAGTTCCTGATGATTTGAGTGCTGCGGGTACTATTGCCTGGATCAATTCCCGTGTTCGTCGTGGTGATGTTGCCCTAGAAACTCATGCAGATGCTGC
Organism: Nostoc sp. PCC 7524; assembly: GCF_000316645.1. Classification (NCBI taxonomy): domain Bacteria; kingdom Bacillati; phylum Cyanobacteriota; class Cyanophyceae; order Nostocales; family Nostocaceae; genus Nostoc; species Nostoc sp. PCC 7524. Next base: position 6,619,231 of record NC_019684.1, on the reverse strand, counting down.
TAGTAGTCCTACTGTACGGGGAGCTAGTGTCTATTACATTGCCAGTAATAATGAGCGTAAAAGTAATGGTGAATTGCTGTTAGTGGGACTATTACGCCGTGTGCCTCAACTACCAAATCGGGGAGTTAAACCAGACACAGATAGTGGGTTGGGGAGTTTAGCATTTTGTCGGCAGGTGGTAATTCCTTCTCTGTTATTACAAGTCGGGTTTATTAGCAATCCAGAGGATCGAGCATTGCTGCAAAATCGTCGCCGAGATTTTGCTTTGGGTATTGCTGATGGATTAGCATCTTGGAGCCGAGTTATTGATCCCACCCCTGGAACTCCGCAAGATCCCAATTATCCACCCATCAACATCAACATCAACGGACAAAATTATGCAGAGCAAGGCATTTTAGTTAACGGTAATGCCTACATTCCCATTGATTTAGTAGATCGTCTGCGGATTGACTTGTCAAAAGCACCCAATGTCAATCGGATTACCTATCGCAAAGTGGTATATATCAAAGCTATTGAATTACGAGACTTTAATGTTGCGGTGGGCTGGGATGCAGCAACTCGCACTGTCATATTGCGCTCCAATTTGATAGTTTGCCCTGGTCAATTTGACCGCATTATGTCAAATGGTAATACTTCGGAAGTAGAGTTACAACTATTTCTGAGAAACAACAATGAAAATGCCCTCAATCAGTTTCCCGACTTACCAAAACTCTATCGAGAAGAAGCCACTATGGAAGGAGTGAACTATGATATCGCTTTCTGCCAAATGTGCTTAGAAACGGGATTTTTGCGCTTTGGTGGTGATATTAAACCCCAGCAAAATAACTTTGCGGGTTTAGGTTCTATTGGCGGTGGTGCAGAGGCAGCTTCCTTTCCTAGTGCCAGAATTGGAGTTAGGGCGCATATTCAACACCTCAAAGCCTACGCCAGCCTAGAACCTCTAGTGAATGAAGTTGTCGATCCCAGGTTTCGTTTTGTTACCCGTGGTGTTGCTCCCTTACTAGAACAACTGTCAGGACGTTGGTCAGCCGATTTAGATTATGGTACGAAAATTATAGCAATGATCAAACGGCTGTATGATTCAGCAGGATTCTTTAATGCTAATAGGGTTTAGGAATTGGGGACTGGGGATTGGGGACTGGGGGCTGGGGAGATGGGGGAGATGGGGGAGATGTAGCGTCAGCTTCCCGCAGGGTGGGAGATAAGGGAGAAATTATCTCCAATGTTCAATGCTCAATCCCAAGTTATCATCATCATCATCATCAAGTAGTTTTCATCACTCTAGTCATGTCCAAAAAAGTTACTTTTGGGTTAATGCTGTTATTTGTTGGTGTTCAAGTCAGTGTTAACCAACAAGTTGTTCAAGCACAAACTCCAACCCCAGCATCAACTAGCACACAATCAATTTGTCCTGCCCAATTGGGGACAGCCATCGATGCTATCATTAATCGCCCCATCTTTAATCGAGTACGCTGGGGAGTTTTAGTTAAACCTCTGTCATCTGTACAAAATCTCTATAGTCGGGATGCCCAGAAGTATTTTATTCCTGCTTCTAATACCAAGTTACTAACTACAGCTGCGGCATTACTACAACTAGGTGCAGACTTTCGCTTTCGTACCTCTATTTATCAAAATGGCAATGGTGTTTTTAGTGTTGTTGGTAGGGGAGATCCCAGCCTCAGTGATACTCAATTACAAGCACTCGCCCAACAGCTAAAACAGCAGGGTATTACTCAAATTCAACAGTTAATTGCTGATAATAGTTATGTTCAAGGAGATATTGTTAACTCGACTTGGCAATGGGAAGATGTACAGTCAGATTATGGTGCGCCAGTTAATAGTTTTATTGTCAATCAAAATGTTTTTGGATTGAAGCTCATCCCCCAAACACTTGGTAAAACTCCGCAGTTAGTATGGAATGATGATAACGAAAGACGACAATGGTTAGTAGTTAATCGGTCAGTGACAGTTGCCGAAAATCAACCAAACTATATTAATGTTAGCCGTGATTTAACCGGCAAGATACTGCAAATTGAGGGACAATTAGCAGCCAATTCCACACCTTATTTAGTAGATTTACCTGTAGTTGATCCTGATTATTACTTTTTAAGACGTTTCCGTACAGCTTTAGCCACAGAAAAAATTACTTTAGGACAGACTTTAGTAGCTCGTCTTGGCAATAATCAACAGGAATTAGCATCTGTGCAGTCGCCACCTTTATCAGAATTACTCAGAGAAACTAATCAAAATAGTAACAATATTTTTGCAGAATCTCTGTTGAGAGCTTTAGCTGTGCGATCGCCAACATTACAAAATAAAAGTTCTGAGGCTCTTGGCTTAGAAGCCATCAAGACAAATTTAACAAAATTGGGGGTTGATCCCACATCCTATCAGTTGGCAGATGGTTCCGGTTTATCACGGCGGAATTTAATTACCCCAGAAGCGTTGGTACAAACTTTGCAGGGAATAGCAAAAACACCAGGCGCAAATGTATATCGTGCATCTTTACCTGTAGCCGGAAAAAGTGGGACTTTAAGTAATCGCTTTCGTAACACTCCGGCTGAGGGAATTGTACAAGCAAAAACAGGCACACTCAGGGGTGCAGTTTCTCTTTCGGGTTATATGAATGCACCTGAATATGAGCCTTTGGCTTTCAGTATTATGGTGAATCAATCAGAACAACCTGCCAGTGTCTTGCGGCAAGCTATTGATGAAATGGTAGTGTTATTAACACAGTTAAAACGTTGTTAATATTCCTCTGAATCACCCCACAAATGGAAAAGCTCATAAATCTTAGGGTGCGTCAGACAAAGTTATTGGTTAATAGAATGAGCATTTGTATCTTTGAAGCACCCTATCATTTATAGCAGAAGGCAATAGGCAATAGGCACTCTTGCAATAGTAAAATCCATGTCATGAATGAGTTTGAGCTTTTAGTCATGTCCTAATCGCCTTGTCTACAGCTATATTGTTTTTCTGGTGTTGGTTACTCATTATTTAAGAGACTTATTTTATATTCTTTGTATAAAAAATAAACATAAGTATAAGCAAATATTTGCTACATTTATATCAATAGTATAAAAAGTAGTCTGTCTTTAGTTAGAGCCGATAATACATACTCATCGTTATTCTAAGTAAGTAAGAACACGAATTGATCAAGCTTATAAAAACACAGGTATTTATATTGATCTGTGTTTTTTCGCGTTTATACGTGTTTAAATTCTAGGTTTTCAGCTTACGCTACCCTAGAAGCAAAATCATTATTTAGGGGTTACTATGTCAGAATTGATTCAAGCAATCTTGGATAGCGAAGAAAGAAGTGATTTGCGTAACTTTGTCAGTCAATTACGTCACAAAGAGCAGAAATATTTGTTGCGTAATGACATATTGCATGAGTATCGTGAATATTGCTCTAAATCCGAAAAACCAGACACATTTTATGCTTATTCTCGTTTAGGTAAACTCATTTACTATACTCAGGAAATTATTCAAGAAGACTCAAATACTTGTTTCATTATTCGCTCCAAGATTGCTGGTCAAGAAATTTACCTACTGACAGCAGATTTAGATGTGGAATCGATGACTGTACAGGAACTGTTGGATCTGCGCGATCGCTTCGTCAATAAATTCCACCCCCAAGAAGGTGATCTGCTAGAACTCGATTTTGGCCCCTTTTACGATTATTCCCCAGTCATCCGTGACCCAAAAAACATTGGTAAGGGTGTGCAGTTTCTCAACCGTTATCTATCTAGTAAACTGTTTCAAGACCCAAAACAATGGCTGGAAAGCTTATTTAATTTCTTGCGCCTACACCAATACAACGGTGTGCAACTGCTGATTAACCAATATATTCAATCGCAGGAACAGCTTTCCCAACAAGTCAAGAAAGCCTTAGCTGTAGTCAGCCAAAGACCTAGTGATGAACCTTACGAGCAATTCCGCTTGCAATTGCAAATGATGGGTTTTGAACCGGGTTGGGGTAACACAGCCGGACGTGTCCAGGAAACCTTAAATATTCTTGATGAACTTATCGACTCTCCTGACCCCCAAACCCTAGAAGCCTTCATTTCTCGCATCCCGATGATTTTTAGAATCATCCTGGTGTCAGCACATGGTTGGTTTGGACAAGAGGGTGTCTTAGGTCGTCCTGATACTGGTGGTCAGGTGGTGTATGTGCTTGACCAAGCCAAGAATTTAGAAAAGCAACTGCAAGAAGATGCCATCCTAGCTGGTTTAGAAGGGTTAAACGTCCAGCCGAAAGTAATTATTTTAACTCGTCTGATTCCCAACAGTGATGGTACTCTGTGCAACCAACGGCTAGAAAAAGTCCACGGTACAGAAAACGCCTGGATTTTGCGCGTACCTCTGCGGGATTTTAACCCCAACATGACCCAAAACTGGATTTCCCGGTTTGAGTTTTGGCCTTATCTAGAAACCTTCGCCATTGATGCAGAAAGGGAACTGCTGGCGGAATTCCAAGGGAGACCAGATTTAATTGTGGGTAACTATACCGATGGCAACTTGGTAGCGTTCTTGTTGGCGCGACGGATGAAAATTACCCAGTGCAACATCGCCCACGCTTTGGAAAAATCCAAATACTTATTTAGTAACCTCTACTGGCAAGATTTAGACGATAAATATCATTTCTCCTTGCAATTCACTGCTGATTTGATTGCCATGAATGCAGCTAACTTTATCATCAGCAGCACCTACCAAGAAATTGTCGGCACACCGGATAGTATTGGACAGTACGAATCCTACAAATGCTTCTCCATGCCAGAGTTGTACCATGTAGTGAACGGAATTGAATTATTTAGTCCCAAGTTTAACGTTGTACCGCCTGGAGTGAATGAAAATGCTTATTTTCCCTACACTCGGACTGAAGACCGTGTAGAGAGCGATCGCGATCGCATTGCCGAAATGTTGTTTACTTTAGAAGATCCTAGTCAAATCTTCGGTAAACTTGATGATCCTAGTAAGCGTCCAATATTCTCAATGGCGCGTCTCGACCGGATTAAAAACCTCACTGGTTTAGCTGAATGCTTTGGTCGCAGTAAAGACTTGCAAGAACATTGCAACTTAATTTTAGTTGCAGGTAAGTTGCGTGTTGAAGAATCAGACGATAACGAAGAACGCGATGAAATCGTCAAACTTTACCACATCATTGATGAGTACAATCTACATGGCAAAATTCGCTGGTTAGGTGTGCGGTTATCAAAAACCGATTCTGGAGAAATTTATCGGGTGATAGCAGACCATCAAGGTATCTTTGTCCAACCAGCCTTATTTGAAGCCTTTGGTTTGACAATTCTCGAAGCTATGATTTCCGGTTTACCAACCTTTGCTACTCAATTTGGTGGGCCATTAGAAATTATTCAAGATAAGATCAATGGCTTTTACATTAACCCCACTGATTTAGAAGAAACAGCCCAGAAAATTCTCGAATTTGTCATTAAATGTCAACAAAATCCCCAATATTGGGAAACAGTTTCTCAGCAAGCAATTAACCGTGTATTTAGTACATATACATGGAAGATTCACACAACTAAGCTGTTATCTTTAGCACGGATTTATGGCTTCTGGAACTTTATTTCTAAGGAGAACCGTGAAGACTTGCTACGCTACCTTGAGGCTTTATTCTATTTAATTTATAAACCCAGAGCGCAACAACTTCTAGAACAGCATCAGTATCGGTAGGACTGGGTTGGGAAGAAGCAGGGGAGCAGGGATAAATACCTTACCCCCTGCCCCAATTCCTCTTCTGCCTCCAATACCCCATACCCTTATCGTGAGGATCTCGTCAGCGAGGACCAAGTATTTGGGCCTACGATACCGTCTACCTTAAGATTTCGCTGTACTTGAAAAGCTTTAACGGCACTTTCTGTCAATGCTCCATAAACCCCATCTATTCTAATGGCATAACCATTAGCCACTAACAACCGTTGTAAGACTCTGACAGATGTACCTGAGTTACCAAAACGTAAATTTGGTAGACTTCTAGTAGGTCTAGCAAATCTTCTGGCAATAACAACATCTTCGCGAATTTGTGCAGTTAAAAAACGCGCTTCATTAGTAAATTTTACCTTAACAGCCTGAAAATTGTTAAACTCATCTACGCTATAATCATCTTTAATAAGATGTGTTTTTTCTATCAGAGTTTTTTGATTTTCGGGTTTGAAAGCTAATTTAATAGTTGGGGAACTTTCATGTTGCTCTATAAATTCAGGTGGCGTGATGTTTGCAGATGACACTAACTGATCTGACTGAATTTGTGTAGACCCGTTCACGCCATTGTCAAGCTGAATTACAGGCTGTTTGGGCAAAATAGACGGAGGTGGTTGCGTTGTTGCTAATACGCCCGTCATCAGCAGGACAATATCATTCATCGTATTTGATATCACTATCACCCATAATTCCTTTGACAGAAAAAATTAATTAATTCCGGAATAGTGCGTACTTAAATCTCATGAGTTAAATTTCGAGCTATAGGCAATAATTCAGAATTGATCGTTGAGAATTTTGAATTAATCTTCCCTAGGTCATTCTGAGTTATTGATACTGCTACTACAGTACGGCTGATACAGTTTTAAGTTGTTTTTTGATACTTCAATTTACAGCAGTTAATAGGTTAAAAAACTGCTCGATGATGCTTGAGATAATACTCTCCTGAATTATTTAACGTGACAAGGAATAATAAACTCTAGATAGCAAAAAAATTATTCCACCCTAAGCTGTATATATCTAGGTATGGTTTTTAAATTTGAGATTGATTGATTACTTATTTTGTGATAGGGATTTCTGAAGTAAATTCAAAAATTGAAAAAAATGTAATAATTATTGCTATTGAAAGGTGGTCATAATTATCACTAATATCAGATTTGTATAAAGGTTTAATCCTAGCAAAAAGAAATCATATGCTAGTTTTATAGGTGCTAATGTGTGCATTTTATTACCTAATACTTTATAAATTGATGTTTAAAATAATAGTAGGAGTGCCGAATTTTACGCTCCTACTAAATGTGTTTTTGGTTGAGAAAATAGTAGCGATCGCCTTCAGCCAAATTTATCGCCAAGTAGTATAAGTTGCACCACGATATTTTAGTTGCACAGGAGATTTAGCCTGAGATGTTGCTGTAGGCAGATAAAAGTTAATTTTTGCACCTCGATAGCAACCAATACGTAAACTAGCAGCTGGTTTCACTTCTGTAGAGTTGCGTTCATAACTAGCAGCGCGGTAAGTAAGTTGCATAGCTTTGCCTTCCTTTGAGGAAATGTTTAACAGACTACGGTGTACACACATCCCCATACACGATGCAAAATGTCGTCTGATTCCCCTAAATTTCCTTTAAAAAGACTTTGATTACGCTGTGTGCAATTTTCTCTCAAACCTAACCCCCAACCCCTTCCCTACATAGCTTGCTTCTCCGAAGGAGTGGGAAGGGGAGCAAGAATCAAAGCCTCTAACGCCACTTGCTACAACGCGGGAAACCCGCGCAACGCAGTGGCTCCTCCTTGCAGGGGAGAGGTTTGGAGAGGGGTTTCAAAAATAAGTTGCACATCGCGTTTGATTCTATTTTTCCATTCAGGCTAGGGGGGATCAAAACAATGCAGGATCAGGTGATCAGATTTGTGTGTACGCTGTAGGTTCACGGGGAGGAAACTAAATATTTCCCTTGTTTATCAGGGGTTGAGGGGGTTTTTAGAATTCCTGCAAAAGGTCTAATATTGATATTCCTACTTCCACATTAAAGACAAATAAAAGTCGCGATAAAAAAGTTAAGGATTTCTCTAACTTACAATTTTGATGACGAAGGCTGATATTGTAGCTTTAACACAAGCGATCGCCCTCAGCAATCCCTAAGTTATTCTCTTTCTTGATCAGTTTTTGCTTATTTACATCGCAGAAGACGTGAGAGGATGTTTGAAAAGCGTTTAGCTGTGATTTTAGGCACTTATGGGGAATAGAGGCTTAAACTGATAAGTAGCTCAGTGTTAAAAATTATCGCTATGGCAAGGCAGGAGGCAGGAGGCAGGAGGCAGAAGGGAAGAGGGTTATGGCTTTGTTTACCTTTCTTAACTCAGTTCTGTTTTTTCCCACCGACTTACTTATTAACTATGGAAATACAACTAACTATTGACGAAATCAACACTGCAAGGGAATTATTGCAGAATAATGCACCAGCCCAGCACGCCTTAGAGCATTTAGAAAAACATAATGGCAGAGTAGCAAATGCTTTTGAGGATTTATGGATTGAGAAAAATGGGATAGTGATTATGCCAGAGGGTAAATCTCTATGGCAAGTAACACTAAAAGCACTGCGTAAAGAACTGTGTGACGATGATGGTTTTCGTGGACAGATTAAAGAATACTCAAGAAATCCAGGTAGTTCACCCTTGTTAACAGGGTTAATAGTTTCCCTAGTGGGTTTAGCAACATCAAATGGATTACCCCTTGATCCTGCGATCGCTACTGTGATTGTTTTGTATATCCTCAAAGTCGGGTTAAACATCTTTTGCGACTACACCGAACCACCTACAGACAACTCTGGAACTTTACCACCAGCCAACTAAAACAATTCGCAATTCGCAATTCGCAATTCGCAACGATGCTCCCGCCCCGCTCCGCTAACGCAATGGATTAAAAGCAATATTCATAACCTCCTCACTTGCAGGGAGAGGGTTAGAGAGTTCTTATTCCAACGCCCTCTCAATCATCCCCCTGACTTCTTCCACCGTCACCCCAAAAACATTAGCTGCCCCTTGTAACAGACTCTCATCTTGAGTAGCTTGATAAAACCGGACAAAATTCCTCACCGAAATACTTAAACCATGCTCGTCATTAAACTCAAACGTAATCTGTAAATCTTGCAGATAATAGGCTGTTGCTTGTGCTATTTCTCCCAATTCCTCTGCAACCCTACCAAGTTGGTAGTAGGTGGTAGCTTGGCTATAGCGATCGCCATATTCAATCAAGATATCTAAAGCTTGTTGATAATAGGATTTGGCTTGTTCCCATTGGCGTAATTCTTCGGCTACTCTTCCCAAGTTGTGGTAACTGCGAGCTTGGCTATAGCGATCGCCATATTCAATTTTGATATCTAAAGCTTGTTGATAATAGGATTTGGCTTGTTCCCATTGGCGTAATTGTTGGGCTACTCTTCCCAACTGGTGGTAGGTGGTAGCTTGGCTATAGCGATCGCCATATTCAATAAAGATATCTAAAGCTTGTTGATCATAGGTTTTGGCTTGTTCCCATTGGCGTAATTCTTGGGCTACAATTCCCAACTGGTGGTAGGTGCTAGCAATAAATAGTTTCTTACTTCTTAACTCTAAATTTGTAAGTTTGTCTAATATTTCTAATTGTTTTTGGTATAGTTGCTCTGCTTTTTGATATTGATTCGTTTTCAAATAACACTGAGCTAGTGAATCATTAGCAATAGCTATGTCCTGTCCATTTTCAGTTTGTAAAAATTCTGATGGATATTTATCTATAGCTTGATCAACTTGTTCTGCCAACTTTAGGTTACTTTGAATATCATTAATTAGCTCAAAGTATTTATCTAAACAGAAAAATATACCAATAGTTTCTTGTTTTTCTAAACAAATTTGCAACGCCTTATAAAGGTTTTCATATTCCAGCCTACAGAAAAATATACCCAATTGCCGTTCTTCAGCATTTTTAAAATTCATCAACTGCTGATAAGAACGTGACAAACCAATATAGTGATTTTTAAACCCTTCTCGTAAGCCTTCACGGGTTGATGACTCAACTACATCTAACTTACTCTGCAAAAAGTAAGGAAAAATCGGCTGAATTGTTAATAACCTATTTTCCTCATCCATTGGCGATAATAAACCCCAGTTTATTGCCTCTTGTATTGCCTCATCAAATTTAGCAAAATTATAATCCTGAAAAGCTTCTAACTCTTGCAGTTTCTTGGCATAATTAGGGATATCAGTACGGTCAATAAACCCACTAAAAGGAGCTAAACACAACAGTAACTTCTGTGCTTCAGGTGACAGATTACTGTGGGAATATTCCACACATTTTAAAATACTCTTAGTTTTATCATCACTCTTAGCATCTAAATCTACATCCCCGCCTTGCAAAGCCTCTAAAATTTTCTGGGGTGACTGATGACGCAAATTTGCCAGCACCACTTCCATAGCTAAGGGATACCCAGCTAACAGTTTCATCAACTTCTGAAAGTCTGTATCTTGAGGAATAGCAGCAAGACGATGGGCGGGTACATTCCGTTCTAAAATCTTCTCCGCCAACTCTGTCCGCGCTTCTCTATCTAACCCTTGCAATTCATAAACATTGTTTCTAAAAGTTGCTTTTTGCAACCATTCCTCACGACTGCGAGAACCCAACACCACCCGCGTTGCTCCACCAACTAATAGCCCCAAAAAATCCCTAATTTGATTGCGCTCTGCCTCTGGTAATGTATTTTGAATTGCTAATTGCTGTCCCGTTACTGACTCCAAATTATCCAAAATCAAAGCATAGTTTTCAGTCCGCAATGTTGCTGATAATTTCTGCACCTGCGCCGGTTGATTCATCGCCTGAAACTTCGCCTGTTCAAAGCGGTTATAGACCAAATTGCCAATTTCATGCAAGATTTGTTCTAAAGTCCACGCCCTTTCGTCATACCCAAAATAAAATACATCCCGAACAAAATGCGTTTTTTGCCACCATGCCCGCAGATAATTTAACAGAGTAGTTTTACCTGTTCCTCCCATTCCCTGCAACAATAAAATATTATGTTTTAATAATGCCTTCTCAATTTTGAGAATTTCTAAATCTCGCCCAATAAATCCATATTCTGGCAAGATAAATCTGTACTGACTCCCGACAACTTCCCAATATTTCTCTTCTTCTTCCGGTGTAAACTGCCGTAAATTAAAATTCACCACTTGAGAATAATAAACTACAGGCAATAACCAATCTTCTAAGCTAATAAACTTGTTGTGATAAGCTTTACGTTCCTTATTATTAAATAGTTCTCGCCTTCCCAAACGAATCGCCTCAGTGATGGGTTTATTATTAAACAAATGACGATAAATCTGTTCCATTAACAAAGTCGCCGCCGAAACAGTGACAGAATACCCCATTGCCACCACCATCTGCATCCCAGCCGTCATCAACCGACTACCCAAGCTAGTCTCTCGTAACCCTTCCCCTTTCGTCGCCTCATTTTCTTTCGCTTCCGCCTCACCTGCGGGAAGAGAATTTTTCACCTGTTTTCCCGACTGACAAGCATTGAGCATACAAACAGGAATTCCCTTACCTGTCAGCAACGCCGCCAACTCTCCCGCCTCGACTAAATCAACCTTACCCTGAGTTTCTCCCTCAAAAGCCAAAAACGCCTTCACGCCCTCAAACGGCTGCAAATCACCCCGTCCGTAACGCCCCTTGTAAATATAGCGATTCCGCTTACTGGGGTTATCCACTTGTTCATAAGTCATCAATGCGCCGTGCATATCCAAATGAATAACGTGATAGAACCCCGCCCCTTTCTCTTCCAAATGCTGAGATAAAGCTTCATAAGTACCTGGGCGTAGCAATTCCACATTCACCCGCAAATGGCTATTTTCTATCAACTCCAGCAAAGGACGTGAGATGGTGCGATAAGCCACGTCTTTTTCTTCATCTGGACGCGCTACCACTACCAGCAAATTAATCACGGGCGATATCTGCACATTTGCTGACACTGGTGCAGGTTTAACACTTTTCCGCAGCATTACACACTCTACCGCCAAAGGACGAGTCCATTCTGGATCATGCAATGCTTCCCAGTGCAGGGCTTGAAATTCTGGGTTGTTACCAATAATTTCAATCTGTACTTGACTTAAGTTGCTGCGGAGTTGGCAATAAATGCTGTAAGCGTTAATATCTGTCTGGAATACTTGTTTAAATAACCGTTCACCGTAGGTTTTGACACTGGCTGCTGTTTTCTCTGCAATAGCAGTATCACCAAAGGGAAAGATGATCCAGTCTTCAAAATACCACTCTAAATGTTTTTCTTCCTGCGGAGTGAAGGGATCAGTAATTGTCACTCGGTATTCCCCACTATCAAATTTGAGTATTGCTTCAAATTCGGTGTCTGTTTGCCGTTCTTCCCGAATTACAATCACTGGCACAACTATATCTCCCCCACAGGTAGGATTACATAGTTATATGCTACACACTAGATTTTCAGATTTCTGGTGCGTCTCAATATTTGCTTGATTACTTACTGAGCGGACATCAGGCAGGTGCAAGATTTATGGGGAACACCAAAAAATAAATTTCTCCTCCTCACATATGTGAGAAGGAGAGGATAGGGTTACGCGGTGAAGTATTTCGCTACTGGGTGATAGGTAATAATCGCCGTTGTAGACTGTTCAGGATAAAGTTGCTCACTTTCATCCATATATAAGTTAATTCTGTCAGTCTGCAACAACTCCAGCTGCTTGTACTGGTCTTGGATATTGGGACAAGCCGGATAGCCAAAACTATACCGTGAACCACGATAACGCTGTGCTAATATATCCCGAATATTATCCGGTTCTTCAGCAGCAAACCCTAATTCATGGCGAATTCTCGCGTGTGTCCATTCAGCTAAGGCTTCTGCTACTTGCACCGCTACACCGTGAAAATACAGATAATCAGTGTATTGATTATCTGCAAATAATTTTTGGGCGTACTCCGTAGCAATTTCACCCACAGTCACCGCTTGCATAGGGAAAACATCAATGATTCCCGAATCCTTCGGCGCAAAGAAATCTGCAATGCACAGCCTTTTTGAGGACTTTTGGCGGGGAAACTCAAATTTAGCCACCTCTTTCGCGTTTGGGCTGTTGCTTTCATAGATATACAGGGTATTTCCTTCGGATTGACAAGGGAAGTACCCGTAAATTACCTGGGGATGCAACAGATTCTCATCGATGATGCGCTGCTTCCAAGTTTCTAAAATGGGATACACTTTCTCGTTTAAGAAAGCCTGATATTCTTCCCTAGATTGTTCCTTGGGTTTGCGGAATTGCCACTGTCCAGCAATTAAGGCTTGTAAATCTAAATGCCAGAATATTTCCTCAATGGGAATATCACTAGGCTGTAATAGTTTACTTCCCCAGAATGGCGGCGTGGGACGTTCAATATCTACCGCTATGGCTTCGGAACGTCGGGTGTCTGGAGGGAGTGGGGAGTGGGGAGTGGGGAGTGGGGAGCGGGGGGTGGGGAGTGGGGATTTTTGATTGGTGTTTTCCGGTGCTTCCGTTTTGAGTTCGTTTAGGAATCCTTGTAAGTCATCCCAATTACTAGATGCTTTTGCAGGCATTAATTTATCCATGAAATGCAAGTCTGAGAAAGCATCTTTGCCGTAAACTACCTTACCTTTGTAGGTGTTTTGACAATCTTCATGGACAAACTTGGGAGTTAAGGCTGCACCACCTAAAATTACGGGTACAGTAATGCCTTTTTCGTTGAATACCTGCAAGTTCTCTTTCATGAAGGCGGTGGATTTCACCAATAAGCCACTCATGGCGATACAATCGGCTTTGTATTGGTTGTAGGCTTCGATGATGTTTTCTACTGGCTGTTTAATACCTAAGTTAATCACTTTGTAACCGTTGTTAGACAAGATGATATCTACTAGGTTTTTACCGATGTCGTGAACATCACCCTTAACGGTGGCAATAATTACTGTCCCCTTGGCATTATTTCCCGCCTCGGATTTTTCCATGAAGGGTTCAAGGTAGGCTACAGCAGCTTTCATTGTTTCGGCTGACTGCAAAACGAACGGTAATTGCATCTGTCCTGAACCGAATAACTCACCCACTACTTTCATCCCGTCTAGGAGGAAAGTGTTGATAATTTCCAGTGGGGGATATTGTTCTAAGGCTTTGGCTAATTGTGCTTCTAAGCCGATGCGTTCACCGTCGATGATATGGCGTTTCAGGCGTTCTTCGATGGGTAGGTTTTCATCAATACCTGTGTTGCGTTTGGCTTTGACACCCTCAAATAATTTAGTTAATTCTGCTAAGGGGTCGTAAACGCAGACATCACCCTCGAATTTGCGCTCATCATAAATTAATTGGCGACAAACTTCTTGATGCTGTGGTTCTATCTTAGACAGTGGTAAAATCTTGCTAGCACTGACGATCGCTCCATCCATGCCAGCTGACATCGCCTCATGCAAGAACATGGAATTAAGTACAATACGTGAAGCTGGGTTTAAACCGAAGGATATATTCGATACACCCAAAATAACGTGACACCCTGGTAATTCTTGACGAATGCGACGAATAGCTTCTATAGTCGCTTTGCCGTTTTCTCGGTCTTCTTCAATCCCCGTAGAAATGGGTAATGCCAGAGTATCAAAGAATATCTCATGGGCAGAAATACCATATTCTACAGCTTGACGGTAAGCACGCTGGGCAATTTGAAACTTTTTATCTGCTGTCCGCGCCATGCCTTCCTCGTCAATTGTGCCAATGACCACACCCGCGCCGTACTTCTTAGCTAATTCCAGCACCTTTAAGAAACGCGGTTCGCCATCTTCGTAGTTGGTGGAGTTCAACAGACACTTACCACCAGCCACCTTTAAACCCGCCTCCATTTTTTCCCATTCGGTGGAGTCCAGCATTAAGGGTAAGGTGACATTATTCACCAGGCGGGAAACCAACTCGTGCATATCCCGCACGCCATCGCGTCCCACATAATCGACGTTAACATCTAGAATATGTGCGCCTTCTTTAACTTGCGCCCTCGCCATTGATACCAGTCCGTCCCAATCTTCTGCATTCAGCAAATCGCGGCACTTTTTGGAACCACTGGCGTTCAGGCGTTCACCCACAATCAAGAAAGAATTATCTTGGTCGTAGGGTTGAGTCGAATAAATTGATGCAGCCGCAGGTTCTAAACTTGGCTGTCTAACTTTTGGCTTGAGTTCTTTGGTGATTTGTGCCAATTGTTGAATGTGTTCTGGACGTGTCCCACAGCAACCCCCAATCACTTGGACACCCAAATCTTCAACAAAGTGCATCAACGCCATGCGTAATTCTACAGGTGTCAGGCGGTAGTGTGCTTGACCACCAACGTTTTCTGGTAAACCCGCGTTCGGAATACAAGAAACCACAAACGGCGAATGTTCAGATAAATATTTGATGTGTGGTTTCATCAAGTCGGGGCCAGTAGCACAGTTCAACCCCAGAATATCAATTGGGAAAGGTTCTAAAATTGTCAGGACGGCGCTGATTTCTGAACCTACCAGCATTGTCCCCATGCTTTCCATTGTCACCGACACCATGAGGGGTATACGTTCCCCTTTTTTAGCAAAGACTTCTTCAATCCCATTCAACGCCGCTTTGATTTGCAGCACATCTTGGCAAGTTTCAACGATAAATAAATCAACTCCACCATCAATCAGTGCTTCTGCTTGTTCAGCAAAAGCCGCTTGCATGGTATCAAAATCGATGTGTCCCAGAGTTGGTAGTTTAGTTGTGGGGCCGATAGAACCCGCTACAAATCGGGGTTTCTCTGGGGTGGAAAATTCCGCAGCGACACTTTTAGCTAATTCGGCGGCGGTTTTATTGAGGTAGTAAGTCTGGTCTGCTAAGTCATATTCTGCCAGTACAATCGACGTAGCACCGAAAGTATCAGTTTCAATGACATCTGCACCCACGGCGAGAAAGTCGCGGTGAACCTTAGCGACGGCTTCAGGTTTGGTGTGGACTAAGTATTCGTTACAACCTTCATACTGCACACCGCCGAAATCCTCAGCCGTGAGGTTTTGGGTTTGTAAGTTTGTTCCCATTGCACCGTCGAAGACGATAACCGGACGTTCCGGACTATGCAAGCGTTTCAGGAAAGGATGAGTCATATTTTCCTAGAGGAAATGAGGAAATCAAGTGAGTTTTGTGATACTCAACTTAATCTATTATTTTCCCAAATTCCGAGATTTTCGGCTGCTGAGTATTAAGGCGATCGCTATTATCTTCTGGGTGTGTCTGTGTTCAGCAAAACTTGAATGCGATGAATCTTTCCCCAAACCCCTCTCCTTGCAGGCTACGGTGTACACACAAATCTGATCCCCCTAAATCTACGCCACTTGCTACAAGTCGGGAAACCCGCCCAACGCAGTGGCTCCCCTTCAAAAGGGAGACTTTGATTCCAGTTCCACCCTTTTTTAAGGGGGGTTAGGGGGGATCAAAAGAATAGGGGATCAGGTGATCAGACTTATTAGACTTCTTGCATAAATCTTTTTTTGCCTCACGCAAAGGCGAGCCAGTGCGGTGGGCGGCTCCGCCGACTTGTAGCAACTGGTGTGCAGAGAGGATGAGGAGTTTTTGATATTCGTGGGCGAGTCTTTAATACTCGTGAGCGAGGTTTTGATACTCGTGGGCGAGTCTCAGATATTCGCGGATGAGTCTTTAATACTCGTGGGCGAGTCTTTGATACTCGCGGATGAGCCTTTGATATTCGTGAGCGAGTCTCAGATATTCGCGGATGAGTCTTTGATACTCGTGGATGAGTCTTTAATACTCGTGAGCAAATCTCAGATATTCGCGGATGAGTCTTTGATACTCGTGAGCGAGCCTTTAATACTCACGGACGACTAACTATGAGACTTAATCAAGAACATAAACTTCAGGAATTCTGTTCTAAAGCTTGCAAGACTTCATCGGCATCAACTCGACCCCAATAATAGCCCATTACATCACTCATCAATTGTGCTTTTTGTGCCTCTGCTTTTGCTGCTGGGTAATTGTGGTTTGCTAGGTGCATCCACGCCAAGGCGATGCGAGTATCGGCTTCGTGGATGCGATAACCACCAGCACAGGCATAATTCAGAGCTTCTTCTAAATCACTACGCGCTGCCGCAACTTCACCCTGACGCGCCGCCCAACGCCCCCGTGCTAATAGTGCTTCAATCAGGACGGGGCGTTGAGAAATACTACGGGCAATTTTGAGGGCTTCGTTATAATGTTCGCGAGCATTTTCGTGTTGCCCAGCATCTGCATCTAGGTCGCCTAAAACACGATGACATCTGCTGATACTATTAACCCAGTTATTGCGTTGACAAATCTTTAGGTTTGCCTCTGTTACCTGCCGTGCATAGCCTCTACTTCCTACTCGCCGCAAGTAATCAGCGTGCTGAATACCCCGCAAGCTGTATAGATAAAGCTCACTGGAGTCAATTTCCCGTTCCAATACCTCTGCCTGCTGAAAGACTGTACCTGCTGTTTCAACATCACCCTGCAAGTAGGCAGCCCGCCCTTGACGAGTCAATGAATTCGTTTCACCTATCTTACTTTCAGCACGACGAGCAAGGCTCAATGCTTCCCTTGCAGCATCAGCACTGGCTGTGAGTTTGCCGAGATAAGCATATAGCTCTGCTAGATTTCGGTAGCCGATGCTGGCGTTTTTCCAGTCTTCCATGCTAAGAGCGATCGCAATGGAACGCTCATAGAAAGTTGGTGCTTCCTCCATACGTCCCAGGCTCATCAAACACAAACCTACTTCGTTGAGGATAAAACATTTATTATCAGAATTACTCACCTGTGGTTCTTGGGATGTGTCGCCGTTGGGGAAAAAGTCCTGCATGAGGGTTAAGTTGGTTTCGCAGGCTCCGAGTTTATGGATAAGTACACGGCGATCGCCCTGGTAAATGCGCTTCCAGTAGATACTATGTGCCTGCTCATAATTCCCCGCTTGGCAGAGGTGATGCACAGCTTCAATTAATGGTGCTAAATCATCCAAGGTTGGGTTCTCTGATGTCTCGCCAGCCGAGTCAAGATAATAATCTGCAATTATTTGATGAACTAACTCTGCTTCCTGAAGATCATTGTGCAGTATTTCCAAATAGTGAGCGCGGATGAGGGGATGAATGGTGTAGTAATGTTCTTGCTGATTGTGTCGCAAAATCCGATAGTTGACCAATCGCTGCACTATTGTCAGCAAGGAGTCGCTATTTAATGACGGTGTATGTTCTGATGGGGTGGAAGTGGACAAACCAGCCCCAAACTGTGGAAATACCTGCTGTAATGCTGACTCTGGTACTGGTAGACGAAACGCACTCAACCCCCGCATTAATTTTTGTTCTACTGCTGTGAGGTTTTCGTCATAGCGTCGCAATACTCGCCGCACTCGCTCATATCGAGGTTCATCAGCCGTTGGTGCTGGAATTTCGACGATATGTTCAATCTCGCCGCCGTAATTATCTACCAGATAAGACCCCAACAGACTCAAAACCAAAGCGTAACCATCCCACTGCTGCACCACTCGGTTTAACTGAGCATCTGTACCCTTGACTCCCAATTTTTTCAGTAATTGTCTACCTTCATCGACAGTTAGCTGTTCGACATCTCGATGGGTGTAAGTGGTGAAATCAATCAAGTCTACCAGTGGCGCACGGCTGTTAATTAAACAAAATGATTCATGTTTCCCAGCCGCAAACTCGCGCAAAAACTCCCGCAAGTCTATGCTAGTTAACTCGCCGTAATCATCTCCCTCTTGCTGTTGCAGCACTTCCAACCCATCCAAGATGAAGAGATATCGCCCACTGTTGAGCATTGCCAATATCACTTGGACTTTAATAGTAGTTGAGGTCAATACACGGGGATCAATTTTGTCATTGAGAAACCTTAGCGCCGCCTCAAAAAATTCATCCACACTAGCTTTTTCATAAAAACCCCACCAAAACACACCAGTAGGTTGCGGTAGTGATGAATCTTGCAGCAAATTTTCCAGCCAGCGACGGGTGAGGGAACTTTTACCTTCGCCACCAAAACCGATGAGTCCCACGATTGAGCAATGGGGATCAACCCAGTCCTGATTGAGTGTATTGAGAAAATCTACCCTACCTACCCATTCTTGTAGAGGTGCTGGTGCATTATTCAGGTTCAGGACTCTCCCCGGTTGAGACACTGGTGGCACTCCTGTAGGGTTTGAGTTCATTATATTTGGGTGTGTAGGTGGTGCATCTGCTAATGGTAGGCACATGGGATCAAAAGTGAGGACTCGACAATCAACAGCAAAACTGGTGTCTCGGTCTTTTTCACTTGCTCCAGAGTCCCAAGTTTCCGCAATCACACCTACTACTAAATTACGTTCAATATCCAGAACGGCTGAACCACTCATACCACTGTCGATATGCTGGCTACTCAACATTACAGGATCGCTATGCAAAATGCGATCCTCCGGTGCTTCAACAAAGCCTAATATATCACCGTCTGCCCACAATCCTTGGTATGGGTCTAAACGGCGATAGCCATAACTCCTGAATTTATGACCGGCAGAACCTTCAGCCATCCCCAAAATTGCTGGTTCTATGCCATCTGGTAATGTAGTCGTGTCCAGTTGCAACACAACGACATCATCATCATGGTCTACAAAACAGGCTGTAACTGTGGCTGTGTGCGCTTTCTGTTCTGGGTTTCTCGCTTTCGGGAAGTAGACATTGATTTCTACTCCCTCAGCGACTTGTCCCCCTGCATCCCGCACCACATGACAACAGGTAACAATCTGTCCTGTATGGGAAACTACAAAACCGGTGCCAACAATTACATTATTGACACCACGAATCTGCACGGTAAAGTTACGCAGATTTTGAATCTGGCTCATTATTGGAATCTTTACGCTCCCAGAGTAACTTCACCTTGAGGCTGGCTTCTCCCGAAGTTTTGGCAATAATTGCACCTGCTTCGGTATTTAACTTGATGCCAAATTCTAGTTCCACTTCCGATGGCTTGTTAGCTAATGTATCGATTGTGTCCATTGTTTTTTGTGCCATTTGCCGGATAGTCAGCATGGCTTTATCTAATGCTTTCGCCGATTCTTTAGCAATATCTGCTGGAGTTACGCTAACTGACCTCATCCCCGGACTAGGAGCGAATTCTACAATGATAGTTGGCTCATCAATGAGAAAGTCTTCATTACCCATATGTAATCTTTTTTACGATTTTTTGGATAATCATAGCAGACGTACCAGGATTTTTAATATTGGCGTGAAAAAATAGGTGCGGGGTGCGTCAGTATGAATATTCTCTTGATATGGTTAGTTTTCTCACACTGACGCACCCTTGTATATTAAGAGAAGTAGTAGACATCTCCGGTAATTAAATGTGCGTGGTTTGAAACCCTTGTAGAGACGTTCTATAGAACGTCTCTACATTCATTTTCCGAGAGGTCTATTAATTTCGGATACTTTACTGTTTGGCATTCCCTAAAATAACTATTACAGCTTTACTAGCGGCAAAACTATGCTTTTACGCACAAAACCGCTCATGTATGTCATTCTGTTTTCCCTATGCCTTAATCTGATAAGTGTGCATTCATTTGGGCAAACAATTATGACCTCAGCACCCCAACTGCTGACAGACCCATTTTTGCAATTACCAACTGCGAACTCAGTGCGGGTAGTTTGGTTTACTGAATTTGCTGGTAATCAGCATACAGTCAACTACGGTGAAAATTTACAACAAACTGCAAAAGCTAGCACTAGCAAACTCAGCCGCACACGGGAAGACCAAAATTCTAGAGTAGGAAAGCAAACCCAAACCGGCCAAGTTTATCAACAACCAGTAGAACGTCATATCTGGCGACATGAAGCAGAGGTGACAGGATTAACCCCTGGTGTACGGGTTAATTATCTGGTGACAAGTGTGAGAGAGAATGGTGAAAGTGTTAGCAGCGAGATTTTTACCCTTGCACCCAATCCCCCATCAGGTACACCGCAAAAAATTCTCCTGACTTCCGATCATCAACTTAAGCCAATGACAGCTGCTAACCTACAAAAAGTTGTAGAAACTGTGGGACAAGTGGATGCAGTTTGGTTTGCTGGTGATTTAGTTAATGTTCCTGATCGCGCCTCAGAATGGTTTGATGATCATCGGGGGAATGCTTTATTTCCAGGTTTACAAGGTCGCGCCCACTATGAAATGAATGATAACGACCAGAAAATCACTTACACTGGTGGGCAAATCATTCAACACGCACCGTTATTTACTTGCATTGGTAATCATGAAGTAATGGGTAGGTTGGGCAGAACGGGCAGTTTAGATGATGAATTCAATGATACGATTCCCCGTGCTGTTGCCCAAAGACTTTATAGCGGTAAATCTTTAATAGATAATTCTTTTAATACACTGACCTACGAAGAAATTTTTACTTTACCTCAAAGTAAAGAGGGTGGTAAAAGATATTATGCAGTCAGTTTTGGAGATGTGCGTTTAGTGGTACTCTACGTTACTAATATGTGGCGGACTGCTAAATTAGATGCACCATATAAGGGTAGATATCAAGAAGTAGAGCAGGATTTAAATTATCCCGAAAATTGGGGTTATGGGCAGATAATTTATGAACCCATTGCTAAAGGTAGCCAGCAATATAATTGGTTAGAAACAGAACTTAATAGCCCAGAATTTCAGCAAGCAAAATACAAAATTGTGATGTTTCATCATCCCCCCCATACGCTAGGTGATAATATCGTACCTGCTTACACAGAGCCTGTTCAAATAATAGAAAGCGATGCTGAAGGAAAAATTAAAGCTGTGCGTTATGAGTATCCTAAGCACTCAGATTATATTATTCGTGATGTTATGCCTTTACTAGAAGCTGCTAAGGTGCAACTGGTATTTTTTGGTCATTCCCATTTATGGAATCACTTTATTAGTGACAGTGGGATGCACTTTTTAGAAACATCCAATGTTGGTAATTCTTATGGTGCTGCTTGGAATGGTAAAAAGCGGGAAGTGCCAGTTGGCTATCATGAAGATTACACCGCAGTTGGTGATCCTAATGGTTTAGAACCTGTTTTACCAACTATTAATCCTTTGGTGGGAGAAGATGGAAAGCCAATGCCTTATATTGCCAGCAATGATATTACAGTTTTTAGTATTTTTGATACTGGCACAGGTACTGTTAGCAGCTATCGTTTTGATACCCGTAAACCTGATTCTGAAGTGATTAAATTTGATGAATTTACGTTAGGGATAAACATCTTGCATCAATGACAGATTGCTACTCGATTTATCCA
The DNA here is from genome assembly GCF_000316645.1 of Nostoc sp. PCC 7524. Taxonomy (NCBI): domain Bacteria; kingdom Bacillati; phylum Cyanobacteriota; class Cyanophyceae; order Nostocales; family Nostocaceae; genus Nostoc; species Nostoc sp. PCC 7524. Next base: position 6,597,209 of record NC_019684.1, on the reverse strand, counting down.
AATTTTATTAGTCAAGAAGGCTATTTGAGGATTCAAACATATATGACAAATTTAGCAGGAAAAATAAGAGGTTAATAAATTATTGGGTAGATTAAATCACCCAAATTATTGTTATAGTAAAAAACAGCAATGGGAAAATTTTGTTTCCCATTTGCTGAAAATTAAATAACCAACTTAGCAGAGAAGAAAGCTAAAATAAGGTACTAATTCGGTATTCAAACAATGAAAAAATGGCGGAAAAGACGGTAAAGTTAAAAACCCAAAACTTCATTTCAGCTATAGAGTACCTCCATATTTTGATGAATGCTTGTAGATAGGGGGGTAGGAATAACCTACCCTCTGCTTATCTAGATTTAGTAGCTAGTAGCCAACATTAAATCTATTTCTTGTCACCAGAAACGATTTCGACGTTACCTTTTGCTAACGCTTCCAGTGCTTCGCCTTCAGCATCTTCTTGTATCTTTTCTTGTTCTTCTTGCGCTTGTGCTGTGGCGGTCAATTTTTGCACTTGTTCATCGCTTTCGAGGATACCGAACTCAATCAACAAGTCTTCTAGCTCATCCATCTCTAGAGGAGTAGGAACAGCCATGAAGTCATTGTTGATAATTTTCGTAGCTAATGCACGATATTCATGAGCCTGATCACTATCAGGTGCATACTCGTTCACAGTCATCCGACGTAACTCGGCGTGCTGCACAATATTATTCCGAGGGACGAAGTGAATCATTTGAGTGCTGATTCGTTTTGCTAATTCACTAATTAAGTCCCATTCCCGGTCAGTTTTACGGCTGTTACAAATCAAGCCACCTAAACGCACACCACCGGAGTGAGCATATTTGAGAATACCGCGAGAAATGTTATTGGCGGCAAACATCGCCATCATTTCCCCAGAGGTAACGATGTAGATTTCTTGCGCTTTCCCTTCCCGAATTGGCATGGCGAAACCACCACACACAACGTCACCTAATACGTCGTAGGATACAAAGTCTAGGTTTTGATAAGCACCATTTTCTTCTAAGAAGTTGATGGCGGTGATGATACCACGACCAGCACAACCTACACCGGGTTCGGGACCACCAGATTCTACACATCTGATACCACGGAAGCCTTCAATAACGACTTCTTCTAGTTCCAAGTCTTCAACTGCACCTTTTTCAGCAGCTAGGTGCAACACGGTGGTTTGAGCTTTACAGTGGAGAATCAAGCGGGTAGAGTCGGCTTTGGGATCGCATCCGACAATCAAAATTCGCTTACCCATTTCTGCCATTGCAGCGAGGGTGTTTTGGGATGTGGTAGATTTACCAATACCGCCTTTCCCGTAAAAAGCTATCTGTCTAATTCTGTCGTCAGACATAATGATTTAGTCTCCCAGCAATTGTTGTTGAATCTTGGTGGATCTGCAATATGAAGCGTTCAGACGTGACCGTTTGTAGAACGTCTTAGGAGGTGCGCGTTCTACTGCCACAGCAGTTAACATCCAAAACATATTCAAGTGGTGATTGAAGTTTTTCGGTCAGGCGATCGCAATATTATCTTCATTTCACAGGTGCGATCGCTCGTACAATATTCCAACTATTACCGACCTTTCAAAAAGCAGGGGTGTAGGGGAAGCAGAGGAGAGAAAATACCTACTCTATACTCCCCACTCAGCACTCATTACTCAGCACTTCCTAAACAGTTGCTACAACTTCCCCAATTTTCGTAATGTCATAGCCACCGAGAACTTCTAGTTGTGAGTGAACCAGGCGATGACCTAATGTACTCAACAACTGTTGTATAGGTGCTTCTTCTAAATATTCCTTGAGAATTACTAAATCGTATCTTGATTGATGCAGAGGTACAAAACCCAAGCCAAAGGTAGCAGCAACGGATGCTGTACTAATACCTGCATCCACAAACCCTAGTGCGACAGCTTGGGCAACATCTTGATGGCTAGTGGCAATCTGCTCAAATCCTTTGACTGCTTCAAACGGTATGTTTTCTTGTCGCAGTTGTTGTTCTAAGAGCATTCGACTACCAGCACCAACTTCGCGATTGACAATGGTTGCTTGTGCTTCTACTACATCGCTGAGTGTTTTGAAACCCTTGGGATTACCGGATGGGACTAACAGCCCTTCTTCCCATAAGCCCAGAGTAATTAACACAGCTTCTCTTCCTGCCAAGATTTCACGGGCAAACGGCACGTTATGCTCCCCAGTTTTGGGATCATACAAGTGCATCCCGGCAATGTGTGCTTCACCTCTGCATAGACTCTGCAACGCATCTATGCTGTTGGCAAAGGTAAAATGCACTCGCAGTTGTGGATGCCAGCGTTCGGTAGCTCTTGCCCACAGAGCAATTACAGGCGCACAACCAGCAATCACCACTGTGTTATGCAGTGCTGCCAAGTTATCATCTAACAGCCTCACCTGCACTTTACCGCTACCTGTTTGGCTTATACCCTCCGCATCTGCCGGAATCATATCTTGACGAAAGGCATCTTTACCCAATAAGGGATAAGCTATCCATTGTCCCCCTACCCTTGCCAAACTCAGGCGCAGAGATTGATTAGTGGGTACAGGTTTTGTAAGTATGGCTTCGATTTCCGGTAAGTCTTGATCTAGCCAGAATAGATCCTCAACTTGACAACCAAGAGCCTTAGCTATGCGAAGTGCGATCGCCACTGAGGGAGCATATTGTCCCGACTCTACACCACTAATTGTCTGACGAGTCACACCAGCGATGTTTGCCAAATCTTGCTGGCTCATCCCTAAGCGCGTTCTGATTGATTTCAAGTTATTAAGGAGGCCGCTATCCTGCTTCATTAGCTGATTTCTTGCTACATTTACACAAAGCCGTGGCGGATTTACTTGTCTGTGCTAAGGCAACAGTAAAGGGCTGGAATTTACCTCATACTTTTGCTTTTTTGATTCCCTATACGTCAAGCATAACATACAGCTTGCTAATTTACTTGCGCCAAGGAAGAAAAGTTTTAGAAATTTTTGAGTAATTTATGAAAATCATCTTCTGATAAGGGTTTGAAGCCTTGATTATTCGTGTGGCGTATTACAAGAAATCAAGAGAGGACTAAATTTATTTATGATTTTTACCAACTAAATTGGTAAAATGATACGATTGATACAGTTTTATTCACTCACTTTCGGTTTTCATGCTTGATAGACAAGCAATCTAGCCCTGAGCAAAATACCAACCCATGTGGACAGGTGGGTAAATTTCGTTTTGATTGCCAATCATGATTTCATTCATCTGAATACGCCGCACCTCTATTTGTGCATAGTTAAGTATCTGTCTTGATGTGCAGAAATCAGAGAACAGAACTGTTTTTAGCTTTATATTTATTGGAGTCAATAATGATTACTGAAGAAGATTTAGCCCAACAATTTAATGTAATTATTGAGCATACTCACCCCCGCGTCTGGGAAGTAATACGTCACTGTTATGTCAAGGTGATTACTCCTCAACTCAAAAAAGGGTCTCTTCCCAATGCCAGATATGTAGGAATTTACTGTCCTGAACAATTAATGGCAGCTGCGATCGCGGAAAAAAATTTGCTCAAAGAAGTAGCAGAATACTTGGGGCTTGTTGAGGTTGTCTGTTTAAGGGACTTCCAACTAAAAAAATATACAATCGCTGTGGTGAGCAGGGGGGCAGGGGGCAGGGAGCAGGGGAAAAATCAAAATATTCTCTCTCGTAAATTGGATAATTTATTTTCTGGAAGTCCCTAAATGCAACAAATTTGTTGCGAGATCCCATGTCACAGATGAAGCAAAACTATCCGAATTTATGGTTAGAGTTGTTTTGGATTATTAGTCAATAGTCCATAGACATTCTTCCCTAGTCCCCATTCACTACTCTCTATTCTTATGAATCAGCCTGATATTCATCCTGATGATTTGCCTTCAAATCAAACTACACTCTTGAGTGAAATACTATTCAGACAACTTGAAGAAGCTATTAAACAAAGATTCTTCCTAGCTTGTAACCGCATAACGCGAATTTTGTTAGCAAGTTGTCATTGGTACTTCAAAATTCAAAGTGGCACTCTCGTATTAGTGATGATTTGTCCTGAGATAGAAAGTTATCAGAACATTATGACAACTATTCCCTATTTGACTCAAAAGTTAAAACGATTTGCTAATGCAGCAAGTATTAATGTTACTCCGCCAGTTAATTTGGGTGTCACTTGGGTAATTGAGATTGATGAAATTGGGCTAGACAACGACGCACTCAATAGCTGACTAGAAGCCAATACTGGGATGACGGAAAAAAGCAATCCTGAGAACTAGCCTAGGCTGTGATACTGAGGATGTCACTGGTGTTACCATATGCCAAGAATTATCGGAGCGCACAATCACTGCTGACAATTTGTTCAGTGGGGGAATATCTTGATACACCGATTCAGGTTGTTCATCCTTAAGAATGCGTAAACAACCACCCCACTCTATAGGCCATTGCTCATTAAAAAAGACTAGATGTGTTAAAGCTTTGGATGGTTCATCTGTATGTGGACGGTGTAAATGTCCCCCATTGTAGCGACGAAAGCCAATTACCATTGCACAGTCTTTGAGTTCGATTCCAGACATCTGTGTTAGTGCTTGACGGTATTGGGGTTGCCATAATACTTGTATAAGTTGCTGCCAATTGTGACTGAGGTGATGCAAGTCTGATGATAATCTTCCCTCAGCAATGCGTTCTCGCCAGAGTTCACCAAAGTTGTACATTAAAGCCATATCATCACTACTAGCCAACATCTCGCCCCAGAGATAACCGTATCCTTCCCCAGCCGATAAGCGAAAATTTTCTTGGGGGAAGCTAGCTGCTAGTTCCAAACTAGCTTCTTGAGACAATAGATTTTCAATCACAGCCCAGTGATACGGAACTTCCTGCATGGATGTCTGACGAATAGCATCTAACTGGAGCATACTTATACTTTTTTCGGTTTAGAAACTCTGTAAATTGATTGAAGTAGCTTCAAGTTCCTTCTTCGCACGTTTCAATTGTTTCCACAGGGTTTTGATTTGGTCATAAGCTTCTTGTGGAGAAATTTTACCATTGGTTTGCAGACTGCTAATGTAGCCCACACGTTGGGCAAACTCCTGAAGATTAGCGTTGAATACTAGGTATTCTGGTTTAAACTGACCGTAATAACAACTGCGCGGATAGAGAAAGTCAGAAAGATTAGAGAGAAAATCAGATTGCTCTTTCATATTATTTATCTCTGCATTTTTAAGAAAATTGGCAGATGGAAATAGTCCATCTGCGCCAAACACACAAGTAGGAGAGGAGGTAGCGGCTTTTGATTTCATCTCAAGCCAGGCTAACGCAAGCTGGATACTAATACCTGAGATTTTTACCAACTTTATTGGTAAAAGGGTATAGCAATTAAATTCATGAAAATGTTACTATTGTTACAGATTTTTGAAATTCGATAGCAATTTGTCAGAATAAGGACTCAGGCTATGTAACTTTACCAACCTAATTGGTAAAAAAATGATGACAAAAGGTATTTCCATTTTTACTGTTTTATTCGCTGTAATTCTTTATTTACAAAGCTTTTAGGCGCAAGCAATGATGTGAACAACAAAAATATTTACTAATACATTGTTTTTCATGTATTTATACACCTACTTTTTTGGTATTTTCTGAGTAGGTAATTTTAGATGTCTGAAATGAAATTATTGAGTAATTATCTAGGTCGTCGTTTTTTATACTTAAGCTTGGTAGTAGTTACTGTAGCATTGACAGTGATAGCAGGGCTTGTACCAAATTTAGCTCCGAGTATTGCCCAACAGCCTAATACGGTGACTCTGACAGTATCAGCAGGTGCAGGTTTGAAACCAGTATTAGAGGATATTCAAAAAGCTTATCAACAACAGCAACCGAATATTAATATTACTTACAACTTTGCGGCCTCTGGTGTTTTGCAACGACAAATTGAACAAGGCGCAAATATAGATATTTTTATCTCCGCCTCGAACAAGAATATGAATGAGTTGCAACAAAAAGGATTGTTGTTACCAGGAACTCGTAAAAATCTCATCAAAAGTAGGATAGCTTTAATCACCGCTAAAAATACTACGGGTATTTCTAGCTTTCAAGATTTGACAAAACCGACTGTGAAAAGAATCGCCATCGGTGAACCTCGTAGTGTACCTCTAGGGGTGTATGCTGAGGAGGTTTTTAAATATCTGGGTATTACAGAACAAGTTAAACCTAAATTGGTCTATACCAGAAGTGCTTTAGAAATCGTCAACTTTGTGGAATCTGGTAACGTTGATGTGGGGATTGTTCATGATACCACTGTGAGAGCATCAAATAAAGTGAAGATTTTAGCGATCGCCCCTGAAGCCTCTCACTCTCCAGTCGTTTATCCAGTGGCGATTTTAAATAATAGTAAAAACCAAGCTGCTGCTAAGTCCTTTGTGCAGTTTCTCTTCAGCGAACAAGCAAAACCTCTTTACAAAAATCACGGCTACAGCGTACTTCAATAGTATATGCGTTTACTCATTGGTATAGATGATACTGACAATATCACCAGTGGTGCTACAGGTCATTTAGCACGACACCTGAGAAAGGAAATTGTTGAGCAACAGTTGGCTCAAACCATTAGTATCAGTCGCCATCAACTCTTTCTCAGTCCCGAAATTCCCTATACTTCACATAATAGTTCTGCCTGCATCATGGTAGAAACTACCCCAGAAAAGCTGACTTTTCTGACTGACTTCTGCCGAGAATACCTCATGAAATATAGTGAGGCAGGATCAGATGTAGGCTTATGTGTAGCGAATTGGGATCAGGTGAATCTGACAGTTCAAGCTTTTAGTAAACAAGCCAAAGAAACAGTCCTTACTCAGTCACAAGCATATTGCGTAGCCGTTCAAGCAGGACTATTTTTAGAAGGTTTAACTGGGACTCGTCAAGGAATTATCGGGGCTTTAGCGGCGGTGGGTTTGCGAAAAACTGAGAATGATGGGCGATTTATTTGGCTTCCTGGTTTGTATGAACTTTCGGGCGTTTATACAGCCAGTCAACTTTATCAAAGCATCAGTATTGACTGCATTCAAGATTTAGCAGGTGGACAGATATCGGACGATAGCAAAATTAAGATACCTGACAATAGCACCATTAGAACCAGTCCTTGGCCTCGTCCAGTATTGATAGATGGAAAAGCCGTGATGCTGGTAGTCAAGGCTAGTGAAGATTTACAAGTAACCGGAGAGGAAAACTATGAATACGAAATGGCTCCCAAAGATATCATCCGTAGATATTAAGGGTGTACACCAAGTCAAATGGTGGGAAATTTTGGCTTTGGTAGGGTTGGGGTTGCTGATTGCTGTAGTGCAAGCAAATCTGCGTTTACCTTTAAAGTTACCAGGGTGGCGCGGACTGATTTGGCTAACACCACTTGTTGCTACTAGGCTATCTACTTCCTTCTTGGGTGCGGCTTCGATTACTGGGTTAAGTGCTGCTGGTTTTTCGTGGTTGTTTGGTGTGAGAAACGATCCTTTTGATTGGTTCTTCTTACTTGTAGTTGGGGAATTGTTGGATCTAGCCTATGCGCTCAAAAAATGGCGTAAACAAGTATGGTTTTGGGCGGTGATAGCTGGGTTAGTTCATCTGATTAAACCTCTCACGCGCATTGTTATTAGCGTTGCAGGGATTTGGGGTTATGGTGTGTTTGGCAATGGATATGTATATCCTTTAATGATGCACTTGTTATTTGGTGCGATCGCTGGCGTTGTCGGATCTGGTTTGATATTGTGGACAAAGCAAAAACGCCGTAATTCTCATTCATAGCAAACGTCCCAGAAGTCTGAAATAATTCATTATTCAGATTTCTGAATGTTAACTATTCCTAAAAAATTATGTTTAGTATTTTACTGTCTTAAGAAATAGTAAAGAAATGCAGAATTCATATCTAAAGAAATAGATTTTTATGGTGATAATTGTTATCATCAATAATAGTTAAAAAATATAGGAAAATTTAAAATATGGAAGTTAGCGCACGTAATGCTCTCAAAGGTACAGTAAAGAAAGTTATTCCTGGTTCCGTTAACACAGAAGTAACACTAGAAATCGCACCTGGAGTTGAGGTAACATCAATTATTACCAAGTCATCAGCAGATAAACTTCAACTAGCTGAAGGTAAAGAAGTTTATGCGGTTATAAAAGCAAGCGATGTAATATTAGCTATTGACTAGATTCTTAATCCTTAGCTCTAGCTAAAATATAAGAAACCTGAATAATTTTTTATTCAGGTTTCTCAATTTCTAATATCATCAAAACTGTAAAGAAATTGTCCCCAGAATAGTCAACGGCGCACCAGGAAATATTGCGGTTCTACTTTGAGCAGATTCAAAATAACGGGTATCAAACAGATTTTTGATATTCAAAGCTGCTCGAAAATTTCGATAATTGTAATAAATTGAAGCATCTACACGCCTATAACTTGGTAGAGTAAAGCTATTATTTAAATCTCCTGAACGAGCATCCGCAAAAAATACTCCAGTACCAAAACCTAAACCCTGTAAATCACCTTGGGGAATTGTATAAGTTGTCCAAAAACTCAAAGCATTACGCGGCACATTCGCCAAGCGATTACCTTCAGGAAATATCGTATCATTAGTAATGATGGCATCAGTATAAGCGTAAGATGTAATTACATTCCATCCTGGTAATATTTCCCCCACCAAATCCAATTCCACACCGCGACTGCGTTGTTCACCAGTCTGAATAAAAAAGGTAGGACGATTGGGATCTGTAACTAAAACATTAGTTTTAGTGATTTGGTAAAATGCCAAAGTTGAGGAAAGACGACCACTAAACCAGTCAGCTTTTACCCCTATTTCATACTGAGTTCCCCGCTCTGGTTGAAATGGCGTACCATCAAAACTACTACCAGATTGGGAGACAAAAGAACGGCTAAAATTGGCGTAAAGTGAAATTGGTTTACTTGGTTGATAAACAATGCCAATTCGTGGACTAAAAGCATCGCTGTAGGTGCTACTTTTTATATTATTCAGATTATCTTGCAAATCAAAATCAACAGTATCAAAACGTCCACCTAAGAGTAATTTTAAATTATCAGTGACGGCAATTTCATTTTGTAAATAAATGCCAAATAAATTAGTTTCTTCGTCTTGGTTTCTGATTGTATTAAAACGACCTACAGAAAATCTATAAACGGGTCGAAAAATATTAATCGAGCCAGCGTTGGCATTTTCTACTACTGTTGTTCTCCGTTCATTACCCCACTCAAAGCCAATTAAGGCTGTATGTTTAATTGAGCCTGTATTAAATTTACCAACTAGATTTGTTTGCCAAGTATTGGTATTAAAAGACAGGTCATTATTTTGCGCTTGTAGGGGTAATACTTGATTATTAAATTGTAAAGCATTACCTCTGCCGAAAATTGCAGAAAAATCTTGGTCGCTGGATGTAGTACGAAAAGCACTACTAATTGACCAATTATCACTAAAATTGTGGTCTAAGAAAATGTAAGCACGTCGTTGATAAACGTCGTTTTTGCGGGTAGGATCGCCAAGAAAACGACTGATGGGAATATCAGCCACGCTGTTACCAACAGCAACTAAACCAAAATCTACCGGTCGGCTATCTTCGAGATATTCGCCAAAAACGCTGAGTGTGGTTTGAGAACTGAGGTTAAAGGTCAACTTCGGTGCAATAAAGAAGCGTTCTGTCTCAACTCCTTCACGGAAACTATCAGTATTTTCATAGGCGAGATTTAAGCGATATTTAGCATTACGATTGCTATCCAAAGGCCCTGTGAAATCCAAATTTCCCCGATTAAAACCAAAACTACCACCAATATATTCAGCCTGATAATATGGTTTCGCCAGAGGTCTTTTCGTCACCAAATTCACAATTCCCCCAGGTTCAGACTGACCATACAGAGTTGCAGTCGGGCCTTTCAAGACTTCAATACGTTCTAAGTTAGAGACTTCTGTAAAGACTCGATTAGCATTGTTACCTTCACTGAAACCATCCCGAAACTGATCAGCCGTGAATCCTCGTGTCACCAAGGAAGACTCATTGCGTCCTCCCCCTCGTCCTGATAGCGCAAAGCCACTGATATTTCTCACGGCTTCACCAACATTTAAGGCTCGTTGGTCTTGAATTAGCTGTTGTGGAAATACTTGTACGGAGAAAGGTAAATCTTGTAATGGAGTGTCTGTTTTGTTAACTGTGGCTGTATTGGGATTACCTGTAACCGTCAGTTCTATATCCGGCTGATTTTCACTAGGAATAACGCTCAATATCAACCCATTGTCACTGGAAATAATTTGTGCTGTCGGTACAGATGTTTCTCCTGTGATGCTGACTCGAATATTATTAGCATCATTTTGGGTAATGCTAACTAATTTAATTCCCGGCGCAGGATTTTCACGGCGAAATTCGTTACCATCAGATAAGGTTAAGACTGTATTAGGAATATCTATAATTAATGTATTATTTTCAGTTGTAGTGATTGGCTCAGGTAAAATGCCTGTAGATGTTTCTAAAACAAGCTCAATTCCTGTAGTAGTGGAGTCAATTTTAACTCCTGTAACCTTTAACACCTGTGCTAATAAAGGTGTAGAAGTAGTAACTACTGTAGCTAATTCATTAACGTGAGGAATTTCAACATTAGAAACTTGGGATGTAGATGTAACCTGAGCCTGTGCTTTTACAGATTCTTGAAATACAAATAATGCACTACTGCTAATTAAACAAAACAATGAAAACTTCTTCAAAACAATTCCTCACACACAAAAAGTTTGTACTAAGCACTTTAGTGCTTAGTAATTCAGGACTAAAGTCCTTACTACGAACAGATTCAACTGCAAAAATTAATTAAATTGGCGGCGGGTTCTCCGCAATTTTCCAGCTATAAAACCTGATGCAATCAGCAATGATAAACCTGAGATTGTTGGTTCTGGTACTTGAGTAATTACTAAGGAGAGGTTATCAGCATAGGAATCATTGACTCGACCTCCTGCATGATTGGCATTCAGAACTACATTAATTTGACGTGTCCCGACAGGAACAAAACCATTAGTTTCTCGCAGAAATAAACCTGTAACGTTATTTCTCTCTGCTGCATTTGGCGCAGAAATACTAGCGATTCCTAGAGATTGGTTTGTCTGATCAAGGAAAGTAATATTAAGTGTTGCACTATCATCATCATCATCATATCCACCTAACCAACCACTCAAATCAAAGGCTGCTTTACCTGTGTCAATCACTGAAGCGAGACTATTGACATCCATATCTTGGGAAGCACTAGAAGAGGCTCTACTAGCACCACCAAAAAAGAGATTCTGACCTCTATTGCTTGGGCCTGGAACACCAACAGCAGGTAAAGTCACACTGACTAAATTACCAAAGGCATTGACAAAGTTAAAACCTGTAGCTCCATATTTGATAACACTAAAATCACCACTGGTATTCCAACCAAGGATAACAGGAATGTCAGCACCTACTGCATCACCTATTGGATCTCCTAATCCTTGTTCTGCATCACCATTAATAATTAAATTTTGACCTAATGTAGCAGCATGAGTAGGATGAGCAAGTAAAATACTAGATGCTAGCCCTGCTATAAAAGAAAGGCTGAGTTTGTTGATATTTTGCCAAATAATTTGATTCACAGTTACTCCTTGAGAGATTGATAGTTTTTCTATAAAAGCTATGGTTAAACTTTGCTTGTAACCGTTGATTTTTTAGTAACAGATAACTTTTTATGAATGGCAAAAGCCACACTTAAAGCTAGTACAGTACCATACGCACTCTGATGTTCTGGAATAGAGGTAGAAGGACTACTAAATCCATACTTCGCTAGAATTGATTGCCCTTTTGGTGAGAGAATATATGCAGCTAATTTCTCACCGTCGGGATTAGCATTTTTCAATATAGTTAAACCATAATCAGCTTTAGTAGCTAAATAATCAGGTAACTCTACTATTTGTAAATCCTGGCCTGCTTCTAGTTCTTGAGCAGTTTTACCACTGGTGTAATAGGCTAAGAAAATATCTGCCGTTGGATTTGTTTTCAGGAAGTAAAGGAGATTATTTTCTCCAGTGGGGACTGGTGGTGCAGAGGGATTCCCACCTACTAATTGCAAGGCTTTGTCTTTGAGAATTTGAGAACTACCTGGTTGAATCACATCGGCTTTCTCGAATATCTGCCAGGCGTAGTCTCCAGAAGGATCAGCTAGTGGTGTTGATGTGCCTATTTTGATGTTGGGATTAAGCAGGAAGTCCAAGAGGTTATTTGATGTCACGCCAGCTAACCCTGGTTTGACAACAGCAACCATACGATTGCTAGTGAAATTTTGGACAGGATGACTCAACCCTTGTTGAAATAGTTGTTGGGGATTTCCTAAATCAGCACTGGCAAAGACATCTGCGGTTTTAACATTGCTAGATAATTCATCTTCTATTTTGGCTCGCGTCAAACCTGAAGGTCCAAAGTATGTAGTTACAGGAATGCCATACTCTGCTGTAAAAGCTTGTGTTACTTCCGTGAGGCTATTTCGCAAACTACCAGCACCATATAAAGTAACGGCAAATACTGGGGTTGGTAATGTAACATTGACAGCACAAGCTATCAATGAAAAGGCACAAAACTGCTTTTTCATGGTTGGTATATGATCACGCAATATTCATAACTACTGCTTGATTTTCTGGTGAATAACACTCAAGTAGTAATTAATCTGAGATTTAAAGCCCTGTCTGAGAAGGAACACAGGTTATTTGATAGACTTCAATACTTTACCAATTAGGTTGGTATAAATCAATCCATTAAGTCAGAGAATGGCAACAATTGAGCGATCGCATCAAAAATATCTCTCTATGTAAATTAGTAGCAAAAACTACTTTTTACAGCTAATAATGTATATTAATTTATTTTTATACCAACTAGGTTGGTAACAAGTTGTTCAGGTGTGAGGCAAATGTCAAACATGGTATGGAAGTCTTTGTATGTCGCTCCGATGCTGCTGGGAGTGAATGTGATCATGGCTCAAGTTGTATCAGCATCTCCGGTAGCAGGAGACGTTAAAACACAAAAAGATGTAGGTGATAACTCATCGATGAGTCAGATGACATCTGTTTCGCAACTATCTGATGTGCAACCGACAGATTGGGCTTTCCAAGCGTTGCAATCGTTAGTTGAGCGTTATGGTTGTATCGCTGGATATCCCAACAGCACTTTCCGGGGTAATCGCGCTATGACTCGCTATGAGTTTGCGGCTGGGTTGAATGCTTGCTTGAATCGGATTAACGAACTGATTGGGACAAGCACGGCGGATTTAGTTACTAAAGAAGACTTAGCCACCCTGCAAAGATTGCAAGAAGAGTTCGCAGAAGGATTAACAGAACTCAGAGGAAGAGTTGATGCTTTAGAAGGACGTACCGCAACCTTAGAAAGTCAACAATTTTCTGCCACTACCAAGTTGAATGCAGAGGTAATTTTGACTCTGGGGAGTGTGTTTGGTGGAGATAGAGCTTTAAACTCTGATCAATGGCGAACTATTAATGCTCAACCGGCGGGAACTGCGCGAGAAAATGCTAGAGCTAACGCCTATGGAGCCGCAGGTAGGGATCTACAAGATAATGCTATTTTTAGCGATCGCGTCCGCTTAAATTTAGTCTCTAGCTTTACTGGCAAAGACCGCTTGTTTGCTCGTCTAGAAGCTACCAACACCACAGCTTTTAATGCTCCAGTTACAGGCACTAATATGAGTCGCTTAGGGTGGGACTCAACTAATAACTTGGATAACAGTGTTCAGTTAGGTAAGTTATTCTATCGCTTTCCTGTAGGTGAGAGACTCAATGTCATTATTGATGCCATTGGTGGGGAGTTTTACGATAACTTCAATACGATTAACCCTCTGTTAGCATCAGCTCCCACCGGTGCAATTTCACGGTTTGGTCGCTTCTCTCCCATTTATCGCGCCAGTAACACTGGTTCTGGGAGTAATATAGGTTCAGGAATCAGTGCTATTTTTAAGTTGAGTGATGCTGTCACCTTGTCGGGGGGATATATTGCTAGACGAGGCAATGAGCCTACACCTGGTAGAGGCTTATTTGATGGTAGTTATGGAGCATTGGCGCAGTTAGAATTCCGACCAAATAAAAACTTTACTCTGGGTTTAAGCTATGCCCATTCTTACCTGAGTGGTGGGGCTGGAGATGTGACGGTTTCTGGTGCTTATGGTAGTACCTTTGCTAATACTCCCTTTGGTGCTGGGGTTGCGACTTCCGCCAACCATTACGGTTTACAAACTAGCTATATTTTCAATCCCCAATTTATTCTTTCTGGATGGGTGGGATATACTCAAGCGATCGCTGAGGTTAGTTCTGGTACAAATGTGAATCGTGGTGATCAAGCAGACATTTGGAATTGGGCTGTAACTTTAGCTTTTCCCGACTTGGGTAAAAAGGGGAATTTGGGCGGGTTAATTTTTGGACAACCACCAAAAGTTAGCAGTAATGACTTTGGCCCTGCTGTTATAACTCCTACTACTGCTCGGCGTGAAGATACAGATACATCTTTCCATTTAGAAGCTCTGTATCGCTACCAAGTTAATAGTAATATCTCGATTACACCAGGGTTAATTGTCATATTTAACCCAGAACATAACAGTAATAACGATACCATCTATACAGGTGTTGTTCGGACTACATTCCGATTCTAGGGACTAGCTGCTCAGAATTAACTAATTCAACTCTCTTATGAATATAAGAGAGTTAATTTGGCTTTTTATGACCGATAACAGATAACAACCTATCTGTTCTATACTTCATACTACTTTGATAGCGCATCAATCATTTGCAAGTGTGCATCTATGAGGCGGATGTTTTTGGCTGCAAGGGCTTTCAAGTCTTGGTCTTGGCCTAGCTGTATTTGTCGGCTATGAATAATCAGATTTTCCATATGTCCATTAATGCCAGCTTCGTCTTTATACGCTTGGTCAAAATTGGCATCGGATAATTGTGATAGTTGGGCAATTATAGCTTGATATCTGGGACTTGTATTAGTTGGGGGAGTAATACCTTTTTGGGTGGCTAACTGGGTTAATTCTTGATTAGCATCTGTATGATCTTTGATCATCTGCTGGGCATACTGTCTAATGCTATTATTCTGAGACTTTTGTAATGCTAGTTTTGCCATTTCGATTTCTGCAATTCCGGCTTGAGTCGCTTCGAGTACAAATAACTTATCAATTTGATTTAGCTGGTTTTGTGGGTTAGTAGTCTCTGATGGCGGATTTTGAGTGATTGTTTTAGCTGTTGCTGGCTGGTTGATTTGGGGATAAAGAGTAACTGCGATCGCTACACTCGCTCCAACTATACCCACCAGTTTGGTAAACTGTTTAGTAGAATTGTCTTTTAGTAATTTCATCTGCTTAAATATTCTCTGGAATTGGCAATATTTGGCTACTTTTTGAATTCAGTTACTAAGAACTGCATATGTTTGTATAATTAGGTATTAGTATTGTCTGAATCATTTTCTAAAATTTCAGATGGTAATCTACCAGATCGATGAGCATCATCAGGGACTCCGTGAGGGTTAAATACTCCCTTTGGCAAGTACACTAATTCTCTCAGTGGTGTGACCATCGGATCATTCGTTACCTTATAAGGTAATCTTCCCATCGCTACATTGTCGTAGTTCAATTCGTGGCGATCGTATGTGCAGATGTCGTATTCTTCAGTGAAGGATATGCAGTTGGTTGGGCAGTATTCCACACAGTTACCGCAGAAAATACAGACTCCAAAATCGATACTGTAGTGATTAAGTTTTTTCTTTTTGTTGATTTGATCAAATTCCCAATCAACTACCGGCAAATTAATCGGACACACACGCACACAAACTTCACAAGAGATGCACTTATCAAATTCAAAGTGAATTCGCCCTCGGAAACGCTCGGAGGGAATTAGTTTTTCATAGGGATATTGGACAGTAATTGGACGACGGCTCATATGGTCAAATGTTACCGATAGTCCTTGCCCTATATATTTACCTGCTAAAAATGAATTTTGGATGTAATCACTTACTTCTTGTAGAAATTTAAACATAAATAAATTAATTTCAGTTAACAATTCCTTAATCTGCACGGTAATTGCTGCTATTAACTTAAACCTCTGTCGAATGAAAGGTTTTTAAATTAATTTTCGGCGTGCATGAGGCTACATCTTACAGGCTGATAATTAACTAAAACAATCTGTGTTCACAATTACATAATAACTTTACTCTGAGTAACCCCTGAGCAAAAGTCAAAGTTTAACCAAGGTAGTCCTAAAGAATGATGTAATCAAAAATTTATTTTGGGAAATATAACAATAAGATAGCCACATAAATGTGAGCAAAAGTTTATGAAACCCCAAGATAAATCCATAATAGATGAGGTGGAAATATCCTCCAGTCAATATCAAGTTGACCACAGTAAAAAATCTTTAAAATCTAGTATTTTTGAAAAAATACACATCACAGAAAAAAACGTATTCTCCTTCTTGGTGCGGAGCATTTTTATGCTTTTTTTCTCATCCTTTTTCTTCATTGCTGCCATTTACTACGGTTTCATCAATCCCTAAAATATAACCTTATTAATGTCACGCATCTCATGTGTTGAAGTGATACTGGTATTGGTTTAAACCTTTGGATTTTAAGCGTATACAAGACTACAAATAAAATTAATCGTAATCTCTCTCTATAGTGTGATGGAAGTAGTAGTAATTAGTTTGTTTATTACTTCTATAGAGACGAATTACATCACAGTGTCTAGAAATGTAATTACTTGAACTAAGCCTTATAAACGTCACCGTCTCTATTAAGCAAATTCAAAACGTGGTAACTCAATCGCAAATGGTTGCTAGTACAGCACGGCGGAAATAAATCTACTATTTATTCTTTTAACTTTTGACTTCCGCGTAGAGGTGCTAGCTCATGAGCAATAGCAAATTGGTTGAGTGTTTGAAAAGGATGTGATTAAAATACATGGCAGCGAAATATCCTAAATTTAGCCAGGATCTTGCTCAAGATCCAACTACGCGGCGTATTTGGTATGCAATGGCTCAAGGTAATGACTTTGAAAGCCATGATGGGATGACAGAGGAAAATTTATATCAGAAAATCTTTGCTACTCACTTCGGTCACGTAGCTATCATTTTCCTTTGGGCTTCTAGCTTATTGTTCCACGTCGCTTGGCAAGGTAACTTTGAACAGTGGATTAGAGATCCCTTACATATTCGTCCCATTGCCCATGCGATTTGGGACCCTCATTTTGGTAAACCAGCTGTAGAAGCTTTTAGCCAAGGCGGTGCTAACTACCCAGTTAACATTGCTTACTCTGGTGTCTATCATTGGTGGTACACCATTGGGATGCGAACCAATAATGATTTGTACATTGGTTCAGTGTTCCTGCTATTATTGGCGGCATTGTTTCTGTTTGCCGGTTGGTTACACCTACAGCCCAAATTCCGTCCGAGTTTAACTTGGTTTAAGAGTGCTGAACCTCGTTTAAATCACCACTTGGCAGGTTTATTTGGTGTTAGTTCTTTGGCTTGGGCTGGTCATTTAATCCACGTTGCAATTCCTGAATCACGGGGGGTTCATGTTGGCTGGAATAATTTTCTGACGACTTTACCTCATCCAGCTGGTTTAACACCCTTCTGGACGGGTAATTGGGGCGTGTATGCTCAAAATCCAGATACACCAGGGCATCTATTCGGAACTGCTCAAGGTTCAGGAACGGCGATTTTGACTTTTTTGGGTGGTTTCCATCCCCAGACAGAATCTCTGTGGTTGACTGATATGGCGCATCACCATTTAGCGATCGCAGTCATCTTCATTATCGCCGGTCATATGTACCGCACTAACTTCGGTATCGGTCACAGTATCAAAGAAATGCTTAACGCCAGAAATTTCTTTGGACTCCGCACTGAAGGTCAGTTCAACCTGCCCCACCACGGGCTTTATGATACCTATAACAACTCTCTGCATTTCCAGTTAAGTATTCACCTGGCAGCTTTAGGAACAGCAGCTTCCTTGGTAGCGCAGCATATGTACTCCTTACCGCCTTATGCCTTCATAGCTAAGGACTACACCACTCAAGCGGCGCTATATACGCACCATCAATATATTGCCGGGTTCTTGATGATTGGGGCATTTGCCCACGCGGGGATTTTCTGGGTTAGGGACTATGACGCAGAACAAAACCGAGGGAATGTCCTTGATCGCGTCCTCCAGCATAAAGAGGCGATTATCTCTCACTTAAGTTGGGTGTCGTTATTCCTAGGTTTCCATACACTGGGGTTATACGTTCACAACGACGTGGTGGTTGCCTTCGGTACACCAGAGAAGCAGATTTTGATTGAGCCTGTGTTTGCTCAATTTATCCAAGCTGCTCACGGTAAACTGCTGTATGGCATGGATACTCTGTTATCTAATCCAGATAGTATTGCTTTTACAGCCTATCCCAATCATGGCAATGTTTGGCTACCAGGTTGGTTAGATGCAATTAATGCTGGTACTAACTCTCTGTTCTTGACTATTGGCCCTGGTGATTTCTTAGTTCACCATGCGATCGCCCTAGGTCTGCATACTACTACACTAATTTGTGTGAAAGGTGCATTAGATGCCCGTGGTAGTAAATTAATGCCCGATAAAAAAGACTTCGGCTTCACCTTTCCCTGTGATGGACCAGGCCGGGGTGGTACTTGTCAAACTTCCGCTTGGGAACAAACCTTCTTCCTCGCCTTTTTCTGGATGCTGAACCTCTTGGGTTGGGTGACATTTTATTGGCATTGGAAGCATTTAGGTATTTGGCAGGGTAATGTAGCCCAGTTCAATGAAAACTCTACATATTTGATGGGTTGGTTGCGTGATTACCTTTGGGCTAACTCTGCACAGTTAATCAATGGCTATAACCCCTACGGTACAAGTAACCTCTCTGTATGGGCGTGGATGTTCCTCTTTGGACACCTAGTTTGGGCGACTGGTTTCATGTTCTTGATTAGCTGGCGTGGTTACTGGCAAGAGTTAATCGAAACCCTGGTTTGGGCGCATGAACGCACACCATTAGCCAACTTGGTACGTTGGAAAGATAAACCCGTGGCTATGTCAATTGTTCAAGGTTGGTTAGTCGGTCTAGCACACTTCACCGTTGGTTACGTCTTGACCTATGCCGCCTTCCTCATAGCCGCAACCGCCGGTAAATTCGGATAAAATTTTTGATTTCCTTTGACCCTTTAGCCATCATCCCCCTTTATTGCCATTAGAGGGGGATTTTATTATCAAAGAAAGGCAGAGGGCAGAGGGCAGTTCGCGGAAGCGTTGCCGCAAGGCTAGGCAGAAGGGATTTATTATTTCAGAGCATAGGTTTTGGAGAGCGATCGCCTCTGGAATTAAACTACATTAGTGATTTAGACTACATAGCTTTAGCTCGAACAAAAATCATCTAGAAATTACATTTGGTAACAAAAAGACACAATTGTAACGTGATATTACAAAGCTTGCAAAAATATTGAGAAATTGTCTGCCAGCCAAACATGGCTCTAACGTAGAACCTATAGGATAAACTTGAGGCAAGGGTAATGAATAAAAATACTAATCAAAACTATCGGTTCGTCTGCACCCTCACTTTTGGTGATATCTACGGTCAAATAATAGTTTGGTTAATCACGATTGTCGTCAGTTTGGCCTCAGCTTTAGCACTGATGGGAGCCAGACGACCAGTGTATGCTTTAACTACAGTAGGTCTTGTGGTTTTGTTATCCCTACCTTTCTTATTGTTTGCATTTGTCACTACATTGTTAAATCATATTGAATTAATTGTTGTAGAACCAGGCACGAAGACAGAACCTATACCTGGTAATGTTTCCCAACAAAAACCTGTACAAGCAACTAGCTGAAAAGCCGGGAGTGGGGAGTGGGAAATGGGGAGTAGAGAATTTTCAATAATTGTTAATGCTTAAGGGATGACAACTTGGCTTTAAAGTCCACCCCTAGCCCCTACCCGCAAGCGGGTGGGGGAATTTTAGCTTTAGCCAAAACAGGGTGGGCTGCCGTCTGCATGGCAGCAAAGTCAAAAACGCTATAACTGCCACACCAATGACCTTTCTACAATAGAACAGCAGTATTTTGCAGTCGGGGGCTAAGTTATGTTGGAACATGATGTAATTATTGTTGGGGGTGGATTAGCGGGTTGTCGGGCGGCTGTGGAAATTGCCCGCACCGATCCCAGCTTAAAAGTTGCGGTAGTTGCCAAAACCCATCCGATTCGTTCTCACTCGGTTGCTGCTCAAGGTGGTATCGCTGCTACATTAAAAAATGTGGATTCTACTGATACTTGGGAGGCTCACGCTTTTGATACTGTTAAGGGATCTGATTATTTAGCAGACCAAGATGCAGTAGCAATTCTAGCCCAAGAAGCACCGGATGTAGTGATTGATTTAGAACACATGGGCGTGTTGTTTTCCCGTTTACCTGACGGACGGATTGCACAACGGGCCTTTGGTGGACATTCTCATAACCGGACTTGCTACGCCGCCGATAAAACAGGTCATGCCATTCTGCATGAATTAGTAAATAACTTGCGGCGTTATGGTGTGCAGATATATCAAGAATGGTACGTGATGCGCCTGATTTTGGAAGAGAATGAGGCCAAGGGTTTGGTCATGTACCGCTTGCTTGATGGGCAGATTGAGGTGCTAAGGGCTAAGGCAGTCATGTTTGCCACTGGGGGATATGGTCGCGTTTATAACACCACATCCAATGATTACGCTTCTACCGGTGATGGTTTAGCGATGACTGCACTGGCAGGTTTACCCCTGGAAGATATGGAGTTTGTGCAGTTCCATCCTACTGGTTTATATCCGGTAGGGGTGCTGATTTCGGAAGCTGTGCGAGGGGAAGGGGCGTATTTAATCAACTCTGAGGGCGATCGCTTTATGGCGAACTACGCACCCAGTCGCATGGAACTAGCCCCCCGTGATATTACCTCACGGGCGATCGCCTACGAAATTCGGGCTGGGCGCGGGATTCATCCCGATGGGAGTGCAGGCGGCCCCTTTGTCTATCTGGATTTACGCCACATGGGCAAAGAAAAAATTATGAGTCGGGTTCCCTTTTGTTGGGAAGAAGCCCACCGCTTAGTGGGTGTTGATGCTGTGACTCAACCGATGCCAGTCCGCCCTACTATCCACTATTGTATGGGTGGTATCCCTGTGAATATTGATGGTAGAGTTCGCAGTAGTGGCGATGGTTTAGTTGAAGGTTTCTTTGCGGCTGGTGAGACGGCTTGTGTTTCTGTTCACGGGGCGAACCGTTTAGGTAGTAATTCTCTATTAGAATGCGTAGTTTATGGTAAACGGACTGGGGCAGCGATCGCTCAATATGTACAAAAACGTAAGTTACCCTCTATAGATGAGCAAAGTTACATCCAACAAGCCCAACAAGAAATCCAAGCTTTGTTAGCACAACCAGGAAAATACCGCATTAATCAGATTCGCCAAGATTTTCAAGATAATATGACTCAGTTCTGTGGTGTTTTCCGCACTGAAGAATTAATGAGTCAAGGGTGGGAAAAAATCACACAATTGCAACAGCAATATTCGCAAATATATTTGGATGACAAAGGTAGTTGTTGGAATACAGAACTAATTGAAGCTTTAGAACTCAAAAGTTTAATGGTAGTCGGACAAACTATCTTAGCCTCAGCCCTCAATCGTCAAGAAAGTCGGGGCGCACATTTCCGAGAAGATTATCCCCAGCGAGATGATCCGAACTTCCTCAAACATACAATGGCTTACTATTCACCCGCCGGAATTGATATTCAATATCGACCAGTAGCGATTACTATGTTTGAACCACAGGAGAGGAAATATTAACAATTGAAATAGTTAATTGAGGGGACTGGTAAAATAGTCCACCTCGATTCACAATTAACTGTGTACTTCTCTATAAAACGAGTATTTGAGCGATCGCAGTTCTATAATTGGTAGAATATCAACGATACAGTGTGTAGCTAAGAGTTTTGGTTTCATGGAAAAGTTAGATCGTATTACTATCGATCCAAATATCTGCTTGGGACAACCCACAATTAGAGGGATGCGAATCACTGTGAGTTTTGTTCTTAAACTTCTAGCCAGTAATTTATCGATTCCAGAAATTGTTGCATCATACCCAGAGTTAGAACCTGAAGATATTCAGCAAGCCCTCAACTATGCTGCATGGGTAGTTTCTGATCAACTAATTGATATTCGTTCTGCATGAGTGTGCTTAGTTTCATTGCAGATGTTCACATTTCCCCTCTTACAGTTATGGCTTTGCAAAGAGAGGGTTATGATATTTTGCGTGTAACTGAATTTCTTCCACGCACTGCATCTGACACAGAAATTCTCAATTTTGCTAGGATACATAATCGTATTATCCTGACTCAAGATTTAGACTTCTCAGCATTAGTCGCTTTGGGTGGCTATATTCAACCCAGTTTAATTACGCTACGACTAAGTTCAGCTCAACCTGATGTTGTATCGCGTAGATTACTGGAAGTCTTACCAAATTTAGAGCAGATGTTGATTGATGGTTCAGCAATTACGATAGAAGATAATGCTGTACGCGTTCGCAAATTGCCTATTTAAGAAGTTTTCAGATATATATGAAGGCATGGCTAATGTTAACTCAGTGTTCGTAGTTAATCGAGGGGACTGGTAAAATATAGTCCTCCTCGATTCACAATTAACTAGAGCCTAATTGTTGCTGAATTGCAGCTATTATCTTCTCTTCCCAAGCGGGATCATCTAACTTAATAGCAGCACCCCGATGACGAGATTTTCTTCGATCCATGTAAGCATAAAAAGCTTCCTGATCATCCTTATGGGTGAGCCGATATTGCTTTAGCTCTTGATCACTCATGAGAGCGTAGTTTACCTTTGTCATGGTTCTATATTTGCCGATGAACTAGGGTGGCGCTAGCTTGATCAACTGGCATGAGGATGACTTCATTAATATTGACATGGGGCGATCGCGTGGTACAAAAAAAGACCACATCCGCCACATCATCGGGTGTTAGAGGCGTAACTCCCTGGTAAACTTTCTTGGCGCGTTCCGTGTCACCGTGAAAACGCACATTGCTAAATTCTGTTTCTACCATACCGGGATCAACGGAAGTGACACGAATGGGAGTCCCCAACAAATCTTGTTTTAAACCTTCAGAAATTGCCTTGACAGCTGCTTTGGTAGAACAGTAGACATTACCACCGGGATAAGTTTGATGCCCAGCAATTGACCCGATATTAACTACATGACCACGACCACGATTTACCATCCCCGGCACAATATAACGGGTGAGGTAAAGCAAACCCTTGATATTAGTATCAATCATTTCTTCCCAGTCTTGGAAGTCGCCTTCATGCAGCTTATCTAAACCGCGACTAAGGCCAGCATTATTAATCAGGATATCTATATTTGACCAAAGTGGAGGTAGGTTAGATATAGCAGATTCTACAGCCAGGCGATCGCGCACATCTAACTGTACCAAATGAATCTGGTCAGAGGTTACAGGTAATGTTTCTACAAGCTGCTGTAATTTTTCTAATCGCCGTGCCGCTAAAATCAGTTTTGCACCCGCATCAGCAAAAATTTTGGTGCAAGCAGCACCGATACCACTACTAGCACCCGTAATTAAAACAATCTGATTTTTGAGAGAAATCATTTTTGGTAGTTAATAGTCTAAGGGACTGGGGATTGGGGATTGGGGACTGGGGACTGGGGATTGGGAAAGACAAGGAAGAATTTACTTCCCCTGCTCCCCCATCTCCCCCATCTCCCCCACCCTTATCCTTCTACTTCCTCACCACTTGCAGACGCTGAGTTACAACAGTCATCCCATCACCCCGGAGAATTACAGCAGAAACCCAGTGATTACCAGGGGTAGATGGGGCGCGTCCCACTTTGAAAAGTCCACCAGAGGAGAGTGGTTTTAAATCAATGGACGCAGGATTGAGATATCTAGTGGCTCTAATTGGTTCTTCTATTGCAGTTCCCAGCAGCAAATCATCACCCAAGGGTTCTTGCACGATCGCATCAAAATTATACTGCTGACCAACTCTCACTTGTTGCGGTAATTTGATATCAATTTGGGGTGGCTTGCTACCAGATGTCATTGAGGTGCGCTCTGATAGGATATCCTGACGTGTGATTTTGCCTCCGACGATGCGCTGGCGGGATCTAATGGTTGAGTTTATAGCTATGTTATTAGTATTTGCCGAGGGTAAGCCAGTAATGTTAGTTACTGTCTCAGCGATAATGGCATTACCTTCTGTTTTCCAAGATTGTAGCTGTGTGTTGTAGCGTACTTGGGGGTAGCGTTTCCAGAATGTTGTTAATGCTTTTTCCATTGTTTGGCGGGTGAGTCCATCCCCGTGGGTGAAATTAGGGCTGTAAAATTGCAACACGCCTTTGACATCACCTTTACTAGCTGCGGCATCCATTTGTGTTAACAGAGTTTTCAGGGTGCTTGGGGCATTTTGGACGTTACTGCTTTGAGCGATTTCCACAGCTTGAGCAGGTTTTCCAGTATTGACTAAACTAAATGAAAAAATACTTAAAATCAGCCAGATGCTTGCGGAGAAACGTTTTTGGGGTTTTAATAACGAGAAGATAATCTTGATCATGGGTAAGACTTTACTGATTGGAGTAGAGAAGGTCAGGAAATTGTTTTATCTTAGTTAAGCTAGGCGCTAAACGGTAGAGTTTGAATGGCAAACGCACCCATAAAATTACTTATAGCTGCCAGTGGGACTGGTGGACACTTGTTTCCGGCGATCGCATTGGCACAGAAACTACCAGAATATGAGATTGAATGGCTAGGTGTCCCCAATCGGCTAGAAACTCAGCTTGTCCCTCAACAGTATCCTTTGCATACTATTGCAGTTGAAGGGTTTCAGCAAGGGTTAGGTATTGCTTCTTTACTAACATTAGGTAAACTCATTAGTGCAATTTTCCAGGTGCGGCAACTGCTGAAACAAGGTAACTTTCAAGGAGTGTTTACCACAGGGGGTTACATTGCGGGGCCAGCAGTGATTGCGGCTCGTTCTTTGGGGTTACCTGTAGTTTTCCACGAATCCAACGCTTTACCCGGTAAGGTAACGCGCTTTTTTGGCCCTTGGTGTACTGTAGTCGCCTTGGGATTTGATGTGGCTACTAAGTATTTACCCCGTGCTAAAAATGTTTGCGTAGGCACTCCTGTTCGTTCCCAATTTCTAGATGCAGGTAGTGCCGAACTAGATTTAGCTATTCCCGAAAATGTTCCCTTAATCGTGGTATTTGGTGGTAGTCAAGGCGCAGTGGCTGTAAACAAGTTAGTACGCCAATCCGCACCAGCTTGGTTTGATGCGGGTGCTTATATCGTACATTTAACAGGAAATAGCGATCCCGATGTCGGGAGTTTACAGCATCCCCAGTATATAGAATTACCTTTCTATGACAATATGGCAGCACTGCTGCAACGCGCTAATTTAGCCATCAGTCGTTCTGGTGCAGGTAGCTTAACAGAATTAGCGGTATGTGGTACGCCAGCAATTTTAATTCCTTACCCCTTTGCAGCCGAAGACCATCAATCGTACAATGCCGAAGTATTTACGAAAGCTGATGCAGCCTTAAGCTTTAAACAATCAGACTTAACAGCAGAGTTATTACAAACACAAGTGTTAAATTTATTGCGATCGCCAGACGAGTTAACCAAAATGGCGGAGAATGCCAAAGCGATCGCAGTTCCCGATAGTGCTGATAAGTTAGCCTCTTTATTGCGAGAAGTAGTAGAGACTTAACGCATCATGACTCGTAAAAATACCAAGCAAACAAAATCTCTGCGTTACTTTGCGTAAACCTCTGCGCCCCTCTGCGTTGAAAGATAAATCAACGCCTGTCAAAATTACGAGACTGTGGCTCAACGGGAGAAGATGGACGAGGGGCAAGATGATTTCTCAACAGTAGCAAAGGCATACTCAGAACGCCTAAAGTGATTACTACCCCTGTCATCACCCAAACAGCCCAACGGTTGGGTTGATAGTCGCTGCGTTCAATTTGCCAAAAAACTTGATTGTATCGCCAGGCAGCTAAAGCAATAGTGACAATGCCAAAAATGACTAAAGTCATCCCTAAGTTTTCGGAATTAAATATAGGATGTACATATGTTTCTGTTTGCGTAATTGCAAAATTAAGCTGACGTAAAAATAGACCAAAACGAGCAATAGCAAAACCAAATCCTATCAAAGCAATGGAAGTTCTCAACCAAGCTAAAAAAGTACGTTCATTGGCTTGATGTTCGCGTTGGCGATCAATTTTTGGTGTTTTATTCATCATATAAAATGCAGGTGCAGACTCATCCACACCTGCAATTAACTACACATTAAATCGGAATAACATTACATCCCCTTCTTGGACAATATACTCTTTACCTTCACTCCGAACCAAGCCTTTTTCCTTAGCAGCATTCAGAGAACCAGATGTAACTAAATCATTGTAAGCAACGGTTTCTGCACGAATAAATCCCCGTTCAAAATCCGAGTGAATTACACCTGCTGCTTGGGGTGCTGACATCCCGGCATGAATTGTCCAAGCACGGGTTTCTTTCTGCCCACTGGTGAAATATGTTCGTAGTCCTAAGAGGGTATAAGTTGCCCGAATTAAAGATTTTAATCCACCTTCTTCTACACCCAAAGATGCTAAAAAGTCAGCTTTATCTTCTTCTGGTAATTCGACAAGTTCCGCTTCTACTTGAGCAGAAACAATCACAACTTGGGCGTTTTCTTGGGCTGCAATTTGCCGCACCTGTTCGACAAATTTATTGCCCGTGGCTAAGTCATCTTCAGAGACATTGGCAGCATAGATAATTGGTTTATTGGTGAGTAATCCCAATCCTTGAATCACTGCGGCTTCTTCTTCATTTAAACTGACTTGGCGGACAGATTTACCTTCGTTTAAAGCAGCAGCTAATTTTTCCAGGACTGTCACTTCAAATTGAGCTTCTTTACTGGTACGGGCTTGTTTGCGGGTACGCTCAATGCGCCGTTCAACCTGTGCTAAATCTGCTAAACCCAATTCTAGACTAATGATTTCAATATCTCGTGCTGGGTCAACAGAACCAGCAACATGGATAATATCATCATTCTCAAAACAGCGTACTACATGAACGATCGCATCAACTTCGCGAATATGAGACAAAAATTGATTACCTAGTCCTTCACCTTGGCTAGCACCTTTCACCAAGCCGGCGATATCCACAAACTCAATCCGTGCGGGGATAATTTGTGCTGAACCGGAAATATTAGAAAGCACGTTTAAACGCTCATCCGGTACTGCAACAACGCCGACATTAGGTTCAATCGTGCAGAACGGGAAGTTAGCAGCTTCTGCTTTAGCATTAGCAACTACAGCATTGAATAAAGTAGATTTTCCGACGTTGGGAAGTCCGACAATTCCGGCTCTTAGCATTTTAGATGTTAGATTTTTGAGTTTATGTACAAAGGTAAACTAAACAGGCTTTGGTATAGTCTGGGGAATGGGAGCAGGTACTGGTTCTGGTACAGGCCCCGGAACCGTTTGCGGGATGGGAGCAGGTACTGGTTCTGGTACAGGCTCCGGAAAAGGAGGGGGAATTGTAGGCCCCGGTGTGGGTTCAGGTTCTGGTAATGTGTTTGGTTCAGGGTTGGGGATTTGTGGTTCGGGGATAGAAATAGCCGTGGGATGAATCATGGTAATTCTATATAAATTATTCGACCTTCCCAAACTAGATGACAACCTAAATTACTGACATCTCCCTAAATGACTATACCCAAGCCCTTTAATAATCTACAACTATATATGCTAAGGGACTTCCAACTAAAAAAATATCCAATCGCTTTGGTGAGCAGAGAGAAGTCCGAGCGGAGGCTTCCTCCGCTCGGAACTTCCCTGCGGGACGCTACGCGAACGGAGGGGAGCAGGGGAAGCAGGGGAAGCAGGGGGAGAAAGAATCTTCTCATCGTCTTTGCTATCAACATTGGATAATTTATTTTCTGGAAGTCCCTAAGACAAACATCAGGGACATCATTTCATCAAATTATTGATTAACTCATCTACTTTTAAAAGTTCCTGAGTAATTTGCTTCACCATGCTGAGTTCATTAGCAGGATCTGGTGGTTGAATAGTTCTGTAAGATGTAGCTGAGGTATGCGCTACAAGACCTCTTTTTTCCCCGAATGTATTCATTGTAGCTAGCCAAGCTGGATCTAAATCATCACTATCTATCCCTATTGGTAAAAGCAATGCCAGAATATTAGCTTCTTTAATGCCATGATTATTATCAATAATCCACTTAAAACTATTAATAGCTAAATCTATTTTTTTACTTATTTTAATTTTATCTATTGGAACAGCTTTTTTTCCTTTACTAGGTGTGAGTGTTGCGGGTGGTATCTCCATCATTTGACCTGAGAAAGCAAGTAGACTAACTAAAGTTAGACGAGTATTACTTGTATTATCCCAAACTCTTTTAGCATCTTGAATAACTTCCCACGCTCTATCTTCAAAGTAGGACTCAAATTCAGCATGAGCTAAAACTCTGTATGCCAGAGTTCTGGATAACTGCCTATCAGAATATAAACCAATAGGATTAATCTTCGGGAGAAATTGCTTTTTTAACCTAGTTAGCTCCTTGGTTAAAGTACGAAATCTAACAGATTTAGGCATCTTTTTACAAAAACTTACCTTAAACCATTAAAAATAATACGGTTTTCAACAAGTTCAGGTAGATTAAACTCTACGTCTAAGACTTCTAATAGAGTTTCACCCCATAATCTCAGACGATTGTAAGTTTCACGAATATTTTTTGTTGTTCCTTCAACTCCTTCTTTGAACTTACTATTTGATGAACATAATTTTTTAAAAGCATCTACAACTTGTTCTTGATGTTTTGCGGCAGAATCCCTGATAACTATATCCGAAAAGTAAAACAGCATCACATCTAAAATAGCTTTATTAAATCGTGTTCGGTACATTTGTTGATTGCTTAACCACATCCGAGAAAAATTTCTTTCACCAAATATACTAATGGTTGTTTGCACTGCTGCTTCAAATTGGTTAACTACATTTTGAACATCATAATATTTTTGCTCCCAATCTTGATTCAGTTTTTGACAAGTCATATCAAGAAATGCTTTGAGATTGCCACGATATTCAGATAAAAAATAATGGAATCCTACATAACGTAGGAGTAATTCAACATCACGCATCCGAAAATCTGGATTGGGAGATTTGAAGATTTTTCTTAGAGCCTGACTTTTGATTGATTGATCGTCTAAAAAATTAATAAAAGGCCCAGGATGCAAAGCTTGTCTTAGTTCTTGAGCAGATAAAGGTGTACTTTGTACATTAAGGCGTAGAAAAATTTTATAGAGAAAATTTTCATTATCAACATTCCGTAATACTATAGTACGAATAGTTTGATTATCAAGATCATTCACTTCTTTTTGAAAGAAAAGATGATTTCTTAAATTCTCATAGGTGTTACCATTCATATCAGTTCTAAATTCTAAGTTTTTTAACGCAAAAGCGTTATTTGGTGTTTCACTTCTGCCATAAAATTGTAGGATTGTCAGTAGCCGTTGTTTACCATCAAGCACTATAAACTTTCCTCCCTGTTTTTGAGCAGCTAATACTATTTGCGGTATGGGAAAGCCAAGAATTAATGATTCGATAAACCTGCTTTTTCGACTTATGTCCCAGGCATCTCTTCTCTGGAATCTAGGATTAAGTTGTATATTTTCACGAACAATTTGGTCAAATATTGTAGCTGTTGTCCAATCGCTTCCAGCTACAACAATCTTTTTAATTTCCTCTAATTCTGATTTTTGGTTAATGGGATATTCAAAATCATTTTCTTGTTCTTCATCCTCTTCAAAGAATGTTACGGCTTCTTCATTCGTAGATTTAATTTGCATGGTATTGACTAGGAAGATATAAATTATTTATTACTTAATTATAATAGACTTGGCAAAATAGTAGAAAATATTACTAGAGAAAGCTGTATTTTTCCATCTTGATTACTATCTGATATTAGTAAATTGTTGGGTTCGCTCCTACCAGTTTATCACTGAGTGTTAAGTCAGCAGATATTCAAAATTTCTAACTCTCATCTCA
This sequence comes from Nostoc sp. PCC 7524, assembly GCF_000316645.1. Classification (NCBI taxonomy): domain Bacteria; kingdom Bacillati; phylum Cyanobacteriota; class Cyanophyceae; order Nostocales; family Nostocaceae; genus Nostoc; species Nostoc sp. PCC 7524. The sequence continues at coordinate 6,567,020 of NC_019684.1, read as the reverse complement.
ATAAATGGTATAAGTTTTAAGCGGTTCAATTCTCCAAAAATGCTCAATCAATACCAAGCACCTTTACTAGAAGCTTTAAAAAAATGTGCCGCACGTCCTCATGTGGCTTTTTATACCCCTGGACATAAGCGGGGACGGGGAATTAGTCAACCTTTGGCTGATTTACTGGGTAAGGCTGTATTCAGTGCAGATTTAACAGAGTTAGGGGATTTAGATAATTTATCTACACCCCAAGGTGTGATTCAACAGGCGCAACAATTAGCGGCTGAAGCCTTTGGTGCTGTACAAACTTGGTTTCTGGTGAATGGTTCTACCTGTGGGCTGGAGGCGGCTATTCTTGCTACCTGTGGTGTGGGGGATAAGATTATTCTGCCGCGAAATGTGCATTCTTCTGCGATCGCAGGTTTAATTCTCTCTGGTGCAATACCAATTTTCGTTAATCCTGAATATGATCCAGTGTTCGATATTGCCCACAGTATCACACCTGATGAAGTTCAAGCTGCCTTACAACAGCATCCTGATGCTAAGGCGGTGTTGACAGTTTACCCAACATATTACGGTGTTTGTGGAGATTTACAAGCGATCGCTCACATTACCCATCAATACAATATTCCTTTATTGGTAGATGAAGCCCACGGCGCACACTTTGCTTTTCATCCAGAATTACCTACCTCTGCTTTAGCCGCAGGTGCTGATTTAACGGTACAGTCAATTCACAAGGTATTGGGCGCGATGACGCAAGCTTCAATGTTACACGTCCAAGGTAGCAGAATTGATATTGACCGAGTAAGTAAGGCTTTGCAACTTTTACAGTCTACCAGTCCTAGTTATGTACTTCTCGCTTCCCTAGATGCGGCGCGTCAGCAAATGGCGTTACATGGTAAACAGTTAATGTCTCGCACTTTGCAACTGGCGAATGAGGCTAGAGACAGAATTAGTCAAATTTTGGGATTATCAGTTTTGTTGTCACCACTACAGGAATATGTATCACCTGGGTTTGTCGATTTGGATAAAACCCGATTGACTGTTAATGTTTCTGGGTTGGGTTTAACGGGGTTTGCAGTTGAGGAAATGTTGGATGAACAGGGTGTGACGGCTGAATTGGCGACGCTGCAAAATCTGACTTTTATTATTAGCTTGGGTAATACCTCAAATGATATTGAGGAGTTGGTGCAAGGTTTTATGCGTTTAGCAACAATAACCCCACCCCTACAAGCAAGGAGAGAGTGGTTAATAGATAGTAGTTTAGGATATTTTCAGGCTATTTCTCCCCGTGAGGCTTTTTTTGCTGCTAGTGAAATCTTACCTGTAGAACAGACTGGCGATCGCATCTGTGCAGAAATCGTCTGTCCCTACCCCCCAGGGATTCCTGTGTTAATGCCTGGGGAAGTCATTAAGCCCGCTACAATTGATTATCTACGACAAATCCAAACTCTAGGCGGATTTATTAGTGGTTGTGCGGATCATAATTTCTGCACTTTAAAAGTAGTGAAAGTATAAAATTTTAGGGGCAAATTTAATTGGAATTACAATACATTTGCACTTTCATAGAACTTTCAAGCATGAGACAATTACCAATGACATTATTTCTTCTGACATTCTGCACGGAATTTTGATTAGTTTGACCAACTAAGATATCAATCAACAAAGGTATAGATATAGCTATACATATAATATATAAAGACCAACCTATTTTGCTTTTATGGTCAGATTTTTGCTTTGGTCTAGATGAACAAGCGCAGACAGTTTCAGCAGACCAAAAATGATTATTAAAGTCGTAATAACTCATGAGCAATTCTCTCTTATCTCAGAAAACATTAAATTTTACTAGGCAACAAGGATAAAATCAGTTTTTTCTCTGATAAATAATAATTTACTAATCAATAAATTCATTACTTTGATAACGCTACAATTAACAAATTACTATATTTATTAATACTCTTAACTTTAAACAGTAAATTCCTACAAAAGTCACAAATAGGCCTATGACTTTAGTCACAATTTATATAGAATATGTGACAAGCAGAAGCCACGTCAGATATATACTAACGTGCAACAGTATCACGGATTCGTATAGAGAGTGTCAAAGCAGTCAATACGGTAGATAATCGCCAGATGATGTGCGATTACCTACGTTATGCCACAGGAACGACCGCTTATAAACCCAGTTTCATGGGAAGCGATCGCTCAATAATTTATTGTTATCGCTTTGACTTTTTATCCCATTCTTTCTAACAGATGATCACCCACACGCAAAGCATTAGCAACAATTGTTAACGTTGGATTTAAAGCGGTACTGGATGGGAAAAAGCTACCATCAACAACATAAAGATTATCAACATCATGGGTGCGGCAATTGATATCTAAAACTGAAGTCTGGGCATCTTCACCAAAACGACAGGTTCCACACTGATGTCCAACTTCTTTGACAGTCATATTTTGGGGAATATGGATGGAAATTTGTGACTTTTGATGACGTGAATCAATGGATTTTAAAACCTCAGTCCACCGTTTAATCAAGCGATTAAATGCGGATTCATTATTATTGGTATATTCAAGAAATAGTTGCTCACCATTGACACGCACACGATTATTTACATCTGGTAAGTCTTCAGTAATTAATAGCCAACCTACAGAATGATTAGCAATTGTCTGTGCTACTATATTAGGCATCAATGGCGGCCCGTAGGCAGCAATTTTATCTTTGTTGATATTACCTAGCATTTGTACACTGCCCATGGGATAGGCAAAATCAGCTTCTCCCCAATAAAAATCAGTAACTGCTAATGTTTTGGGAAAAACAGTTGGATTTAATTCTGTGCTTAATGACATGATGACAGCAAATTTATGCGCCATGTAATTGCGTCCAACAAGTTGAGAACTATTAGCTAATCCATTAGGATGTTTGTCATTAGCAGATTTAAGTAATAATGCTGCTGAATTAATCGCACCACAAGCAACAATTACAATATCTCCAGAGAATATTTGCCGTGTACCTGCAATTTCTGCTTCTACTCCTGTGACTTCTCTCCCGGAAGGACTTGTATGTAAGTGGACAACTTTTGCATTTGTTAATAATTTGATATTGGTATAAGCCATTGCAGGACGTATACCATTAATATCAGCATCAGCCTTGGCATTCATTAAACAAGGAAAGCCATCACAAGTATCACAACGAATGCAAGCACTTAAATGACGATTTACTTCGTTGAGTTTAATTGCTAGGGGTAGATAAAAAGGATGTAAACCTCTGTCTTTTAAAGCATCACAGATATGTTGAATGTATGGTTCATGGCTGATAGCTGGAAAGGGATAATCTGCATGAGTTGCTGGTTCAGTCGGATCTAAACCGCGTTTACCATGTACTTCATAGAGTTTTTCTGCTTGATCATAATATGGAGCAAAATCTTGATATTTTAATGGCCATTCAGGCGAAATACCATCCTGATGGATTACTTTTTCAAAGTCTTGTTCACGCAATCTAAACAGCGCACCACCGTAAAATTTGGTGTTACCACCAACATAATAGTGTGTGTTGGGTTCTATAGATTTACCGTTTTTGTCATACCAATTTTCACTGTTGCGATATCTCATTACCTCATGAGAGTCCCAATTCCTTTTATTTCTGGGAAGAAAGTTACCACGTTCTAAAATTAATATTTTTTTACCGCTTGCTGCCAATTTATATGCCAAAGTACCACCACCAGCACCTGTGCCAATGATGATGACATCATAGTGATTATTAGTCATTTTGCTATCGGTTGTTTAATTATTGATATGTTAATGTTTTGTAGAGATGTAAAAAATACATCCCTACCATTTTGTAAATATTTACCTATTTAGTTTTCAGCACGGGTTTTGTTTAATTGCCTAACACCAATCCAGTTAAATATTTTGTCACCAAATTCTGGAAATAGCTGGATATTAGAGAATAACAACCTAGTTAAAACCCCATCTAACATGACTTCTGGTTGGTTTTGTTTAATCGCTTTGATAATAGCGATCGCTACTTCTGTAGGCTGAGAAACTTTTGCTAATTTAGGTGCAGGTAATCCAAAGGCGAAAAACATTCCAGCCGCAGTGTAACCGGGACAAACTACTGATATATTCACCTTAGTATCAGCTAATTCCTGCCTCACAGCATCTGTCCACATAATTAATCCAGCTTTGCTAGCAGAATAAATACTGTTATATGGCGCTCCCTTTTTCCCAGAACCAGAAGCAATATTCACAATATGCCCACTATTACGTGCTATCATGCTTGGCATAATCAAGCGGGTTAACTCCATTCCTGAAATCAGGTTTGTTGTCAAAATAGACTGGATATCTTCTAAGGTATAGTCTTGAAAATTTCGATATTTCTCAATAGCAGCGTTATTAATCAAAATATCTATTTGTCCAGCAAATTGATTAATTTTATCAACTAAATCTGGTAATTCTTCCAGGTTACTAATATCAAAGGCAATGCTAATTCCTTTACCACCTAAAGCATCTACTTCAGCACATATTTGATTAAGTTTTTCTTCAGAACGGGCAACTAAAACTACAGTCGCTTTTTCTTTAGCTAAAGCACGCGCAATAAATACTCCAATACCACCTGTTGCTCCTGTTAAGAGAACCGTTTTACCTGCGATTGATTTCATAATCAACTGTGATGAGTAGGGTTACTTGTTAAATTTGAGGAGATAAACTAAAAAAGCGAGTTTATGGCGGGATTTAGGCAAAACAAGAGGCTATAAAAGGGTATGATGCAAAGATAACATAGCTTTTACGTCAACCCAACCCATATGAAACAGACAACTCCCAAAGCCATAGTTATGTCATAATCTCATTGGCTACAGCTATATACCCCGACATACCAAGGAATTATTCTTACTGACACACCCTACTAGACTAATACAGCTAATAGTCTATTTGGAATAATTTATTTTTTGGTGTTCCCTAATGTTATTTTGTCAGCGATGCACACCGCTTTTTATTCAGTCTTTGACTACTTGACCAAAGATATTAATTTTCAATCTAACAAAAATAAATAGATTTATTAGTTATCTTTACATTTTCTTTATATCTTTTTTGGCGTATCTGATATTCATGAATATATCAAGATTCCTTGAGAATTAATTTGATGGAATATTACTATATAGAACTGTCTCATTGCACACAGTAAAATATGTTTTATATGATTACAATTTTGATAAAAATCCTGGTTTGTTATTTGAAACCACAAATAAACAGGGATGAATTATCTGTGTGTATCTGTGGTTTCATTTTTATGGTTATTCCCTATTACCGATTGCCTTTTAACTTTGATACTTTTTCAATCTGCTGAGTAAAGTATGCTTCCTGATGTTTGAGTCGTCGCGCTATTTCTAATCCGTCATTAAAAGCTGTTAGTGCTGGTGGGTAATCTTGTTTGTCTAGATATAACTGCCCCATTTGGCTATAAGCTTGCATCATTCCATAATAATTAGCGGCTCTGGCTTCTGCTTCTAAGAGAATTTGGCTAGTTTGCAAAGCTGCATCAATTTGTCCTTGAGAACGATACAAGGGAATTAATTTCTGTACAGCTTCAGCCGCACGCCCATACTGCTGTAATTGCCAAGCTGTTGTGTAAGCTTCTTGGTAGTGTTTAAAAGCTTCTAGCAATAAATCAGCATTGTCTTTGGCGAGGATTTCATAATTGGCAGCGATCGCCAGTTGTAAAGTTGGCAATTGTGTCTGATGATCATTTTGGGAGTAAATTTCTTGCAACTTACTCAAGACATCAATAGATTTTTGTGGCTGCTTCGCCTGCTGATAGATATAAGCTAACTGTTGCAGATATGTTAATTCATCCTGACGTTCACCCGTGGAGGTAGCAAACTTTAACAATTCCTCATAGGTGGCGGCGGCTTGAGCATAATTAAACCAACTCAGATGTAATTCCGCCAGAGTTTTGAGAGTATCAATTTCCCTAGACGTATCTTTTTGCTGTCGTACAGCCGCCAAAACTTGGTTATAAACTTCTATGGCAGGTTTAGGCGATCGCACTTTTTGATAAGCTACACCTAATGCCTGTAATAGCTCTAAATCAACGCTATTTGGAGTTTTTGATTTCTTAGGTTGTGCTTGCTTTTGAATTGCTTGCAACCGTTGTGTAATGTAGTATAGTTGTTGGCGATCGCTGCGATTCCAAGCAATCTCACCAACTCGTGACAATGCTGTTACCTCAGCCACCGCACTTAAATAGCGACGCAAGCGTAATTCCCGATTCCAAATCTCAAAAGCTGCTACCTTATCCCCAGTTTGCAGTTTTGCCGCCGCCTCTTGATTTAACTCATCCAGCGCCGTCTCAAGTTTCTGCTGTTCTGGAAGACTTAAAGGTTGTTTGTCGCGTAACGGTGGTAAAAGTGGATCTGGTGTAGTGATTTCTAACGGATTCGGCGGAAATTTATCCGCTTGTTGAGGATCTTGACTTTGTGCTAGCGTCAAAGAACTGCTAAATTGCCAAAGTATAGTTGCTGTGATCATTAAACTTAAAGGTTTTAGCATAGGTACTTCGTAATCATCAGGGCATTGAAAATTAAAAATTAGGCATCTATGCCTAACAACTGTAACTGCAAATTAGTTTGACGCATCAAGGATTGATAATTATCCCCAATTTTCACAGGTGTAGGGGTACGGAGTCGGAGATGCTCCGCCTCCGGTAAGGATGTAGGGAAGACAAGGGTGAATTTTTTACCCAGTCCCTAATCTCCAATCCCCAGTCCCCAATAACCTTTACAATACTTACAGCTATTTTTTAAGCGCCTCAATTTATTGATGGGGATTGTTAATTTTGAATTTTGAATTCGGAGCGAAGCGACGTGACTCATTCTACAGATATTGCCACCTTAGCGCGTTGGATGGCTGCTGATTTTAGCAATCAAGCCCAAGCTTTTGAGAACCCACCTTTTTATGCTCATATTCGCGTATGTATGCGTCCCTTACCTTGGGATGTCTTGTCAGGGGTAGGGTTTTTTGTTGAACAAGCTTACGACTATATGCTAAATGACCCCTATCGCTTGCGGGTGCTAAAGTTGGATATCGTAGGCGATCGCATCCACATCGAAAATTATACTGTTAAGCAGGAAGAAAATTTCTACGGTGCATCCCGCAACTTACAACGCCTCAAAACCTTAAACAGCGAACATTTAGAAAAATTACCAGGCTGTAACATGATTGTGGAGTGGACTGGTAATAGTTTCAAAGGCCAAGTCGAACCAGGTAAAGGTTGTATCGTCTTCCGTAAAGGACAAAAAACCTATTTAGATAGCGAATTTGAGATTAACCCAGAGAAATTTATCAGCCTCGACAGAGGACGCGATTTAGAAACAGATGAACATATTTGGGGTTCTGTCGCAGGGCCATTTTACTTTGTGCGGTGGCAAAGTTTTGCTGATGAAGTAGTCATCAATCCTTAAGTTCTGATCTTCCCTTCCTCACTCCCCAGTTTCAAACTATCGCGGCTGACTTGAATGGATAAGGATAAGGAACTCGTTCAACCCTAGTTTCCCATTTACCATCAGGGTATAGTTTCAATAAACGGAATCCGGGGAAGTCTTGGTTAATGGCGAAAGTTGGACTTTCGGAATGAAATTGAAAACAAGTAGAAGGACTACCCAGGTATTCAATACAATGATGCTGCTGCTGAAATTCCTGGTGAATATGACCAAATAAGACTAACTTAACTTGGGGATAACGCTCTAGAATAGCAAACAACTCTTCAGGATTTTTCAGCCTGCTAGCATCTAACCATGCAGAATTAACAGGCAAAGGCGGGTGATGTAACGCTACTAAAGTAGGGTTTTCGCCTAGTAGTTGTAACTCACAATCCAGCCATTCTAAAGTTGTAGCTGATAGATAACCATATAAATTATCAGGTACAGACGAGTCCAGCAAGATAAAATTCCAGCTACCACGTTGAAAAGACTTGCGTCGGGATAGCATCCCTATATTTAGAATCTTATCCATTGCGATCGCACAGTCATGATTTCCTGGTAGCCAATAAGTTGGTATCTTCAGTAAATTCAGCTGATATTGTAAATTTTCATAGGATTGGGGTGTACCATCATCAGACAAATCTCCCGTCAGTAGCAGTAAATCAAGTTCATCTCGGAGTGCTTGCAATCGTTCTATTACCGCTTGGAAAGACTCTGTGGTAGGTATCCCTTGCAGTTGATGATTTTCTGCCGCCAACAGATGTATATCTGTTACTTGAGCAATTGATATGGGAGAAGCCTGATTCATTTTTACGGTTAGGGATTTGTGTGTATTAATATCTGACTCTCCTTTTGAGAAAATAACAGTTTTCAAGAAAGTAATAAAATTAGCTTGTTAGTAAATACATGATTAAGAGCATCAATAGCATGATTTCCCATTTATTGCTAGACTTGTGAACTAAAATACAGTTGATATTATTACTTAATAATACGCAAATGTAAAAGTTCTGGCTGTGTAAAATATATCTAATAGGCTAGTATTTTATTTTTTCATCTATCCTAAGATAGAAATTAAGTTCTTTTTGTATTTTACGACACTCATCTACAGGGGTGTAAATGCTAGTGTTATTTAGGTAAACTCATGAAATCTGGTTGTTACCATCATCTCTTTCCTAAACCTGCACACACAAAGCAAAATTTCCCAAGGCAGGGGATGCTAGTTGAGATAAAAATCTGGTATTATATATAATTGTGGATAGGGCGACATAGCCAAGCGGTAAGGCAGAGGTCTGCAAAACCTCCATCCCCCGGTTCAAATCCGGGTGTCGCCTTTAAGAGAATATCAGCATTAAACGGCTTTCAAGCCCTTCTTTTTGGAACATTAAAGGTCTTGTTTTCAAAGCTTCAATACTTCTGTGCCTGAGATATCACAGCTATTTTTTAACATAGCTTAATGTAGGGTATCTCAGGCAATCTTGTCTAACTTTGTTCTTGAGGAATCTGTCCTATCTGGGCTGTCAGTTTTTCCTTATCCAGCCTGCGCTTTCTAGCATAAAGCTGAATAGTCACCGCCATAAAAATAATCATGGCGAAAATCACCCAAGCAGTGAGATCCGTTGGCAGATTATTCTTAAACACAGCCAGCATCACGATTACCACCAACAAGACAGTAGGCGCTTCATTTAAAGCACGTAACTGCTGACTACTCCAGCGACATTCATCTGCGGCTAACTTCTTCATTAAACGACCACAGTAATGATGATAACCCACTAACAGAACGACAAATAACAGCTTAAAGTGTAACCAACCCTGTTTTAAAACTTCCGGTTCCGTACTCAACAAACCAATTGCCATCGCTACCGTCACCAACATTCCTGGCGTAGTAATGATGTTGTAGAGACGTTTTTCCATAATTTGATACTGATTTTTCAGTATCGTGCGGGCTGGTTCTGGTTCTTGGTTAGCTTCTACATGATAGATGAACAACCGTACCAAGTAGAATAACCCCGCGAACCAAACCACAATGCCAATAATATGAAATGCTTTAAACCAGGAATAAGCCATGAATCAAAACCTGCCTTGATCAACTTGTTCTTGTAATTGCCTAAATGATTGCAACTGCTCTCATTAATCAGGTTACGGCAAAACCTCATCCGGCATCGCAGATATGTGAAGAAGTGTAACTTTGGCAAGGCAGGGGTAGGGGGAGATGGGGGAGATGGGGGAGCAGGGGAGCAGAGGGGCAGAAGGGCAGGGGAGGATGTAGCATCAACTTCTCTTGCGATGGCGTAAGCCTACCCGCAGGGTGGGAGTGAGGGGAGACAAGGTAGAATTTTTATCCAGTCCCCAATCCCCAGTCCCCAGTCCCCAATCCCCAGTCCCCAATCCCCATCCCAAAAAGTTTTCTGATCACCACTTGACTCTCCAGTTGACTGGAGAATTGAAGATGTAGTTAGTTGTTACACCTCTTGGTAGTCAGAATATTTATATGGATAATGCCACATTGAAACTGCGCGGCATGAGTTGCGCTGGCTGTGCCAAAAATATTGAAGATGCCGTCCGTTCTGTCCCTGGTGTTGAGCAATGTAGTGTGAATTTTGGGGCAGAACAAGCCACAATTAAGTACGACTCCACAAAAACTGATTTACAAACTATCCAAAATGCAGTTGATGCAGCAGGTTATTCTGCCTACCCATTGCAGGAAGAAAACCTGATGGCGGGTGAAGATGACGAGGAGAAAAGACATCGCCAGCGAGAATCCCGTGATTTGCAGCGAAAGGTGATAGTGGGGGGCATCATTAGCATGGTGCTGGTGATTGGTTCAATCCCAATGATGACGGGTTTACACTTACCCTGGATGCCACCTTGGCTGCATAACGCTTGGGTGCAATTATTACTCACTACTCCTGTACAGTTCTGGTGTGGTAACAGTTTCTATATCAATGGCTGGAAAGCTTTTAAACGGCATACCGCCACAATGGATACATTAATAGCTTTAGGTACAAGTGCGGCATATTTTTATTCCCTATTTCCTACAGTTTTTCCCAGTTTTTTCATCAATCAGGGCTTGATGCCAGATGTGTATTATGAAACTGCGGCGGTTGTCATTACCTTAATTTTGTTAGGTAGATTGTTTGAAAATCGTGCTAAAGGACAAACTTCAGAAGCCATCCGTAAACTAATTGGTTTGCAAGCCAAAACAGCGCGGTTAATTCGCAATGGGCAAGAATTAGATGTGCCGATTGAGCAAGTGCAGATTGGAGACGTAGTATTGGTTCGTCCTGGTGAAAAGATTCCCGTAGATGGAGAAGTAATTAATGGGACATCCACCGTTGATGAAGCTATGGTGACTGGGGAAAGTTTACCCGTGAAAAAGCAACTAGGTGATGAAGTAATTGGAGCGACTATTAATAAAACTGGAAGTTTCCAATTTCGGGCAACACGGGTAGGTAAAGATACTGTATTGGCGCAGATTGTGAAGTTAGTGCAGCAAGCCCAAGGTTCTAAAGCTCCCATTCAAAGACTAGCAGACCAAGTTACTGGTTTCTTTGTGCCTGCGGTAATTGCGATCGCTATCCTCACTTTTATCATTTGGTTCAACTTCATGGGCAACGTCACCCTGGCATTAATTACCACAGTGGGAGTGTTAATCATTGCTTGTCCCTGTGCCTTGGGTTTAGCTACACCAACCTCTGTCATGGTAGGAACAGGTAAAGGTGCAGAAAACGGTATTTTAATTAAAGGTGCTGAAAGTTTAGAACTGGCACACAAAATTCAAATCATTGTCTTAGATAAGACAGGCACAATTACCCAAGGTAAACCTACAGTTACTGATTTTGTTACCGTTAACGGTACAGCTAACGGTAACGAAATCAAGCTAATCCAACTAGCCGCCTCCGTAGAACGTAATTCTGAACACCCGCTAGCAGAAGCCGTTGTCAGATATGCCCAATCTCAGGAAGTCGAATTAGCAGAAGTTAGGGATTTTGAAGCAGTTGCTGGTAGTGGTGTTCAAGGGATGGTGAGTCATCACCTTGTCCAAATCGGGACACAACGCTGGATGGAAGAATTGGGCATTAACACCCAAGCACTGCAACCAGACAAAGAACGTTTGGAATACTCAGGTAAAACGGCAGTTTGGCTAGCAGTTAACCAAGAAATTCAAGGATTAATGGGAATTGCTGATGCCATCAAACCCACTTCTGCCCAAGCTGTGAAAGGCTTACAAAAGCTAGGTTTAGAAGTCGTCATGCTCACCGGAGATAATCGCCGCACCGCCGAAAGTATCGCCAGTGAAGCTGGTATTGAGCGTGTTTTGGCAGAAGTTCGCCCTGAACAAAAGGCAGAGGTGATTAAGTCCCTGCAAGTAGAGAAGCAGGGGAGACGAACTTTGAACCATTCCCCACTTCCCACCCAGCACCCAATTGTTGCAATGGTGGGTGATGGGATCAATGACGCACCAGCTTTAGCTCAAGCGGATGTGGGAATTGCAATTGGGACTGGTACAGATGTAGCGATCGCTGCTAGTGACATTACCTTAATTTCTGGTGATTTACAAGGTATAGCCACAGCCATTCAACTCAGCCGCGCCACCATTCGCAACATTCGGCAAAACCTCTTCTTCGCCTTTATTTACAACGTGGCTGGTATTCCTATCGCTGCTGGTGTTCTTTTCCCCATCTTTGGTTGGTTGCTAAACCCCATTATTGCAGGTGCAGCAATGGCGTTTAGCTCAGTTTCCGTAGTCACTAATGCTCTACGTCTGCGTAAATTTCAGGCAAAAGTAACTGTGTAGGAGCAAGCCTAAAATGTTGAGTAGAAAAATCGGCGTTGCCAGTGTAGCAAGTTGGGGACTGATGTTTGGTTTACTTACCGATCAAGCTGTAGCAGCAATGAACCATGAAGTATCAACAAACCAGTTCCGCCGTGTTGAACAATCATTTGCCATCAAGGCTGCTGTTACAATTACTGGAATTGGGTTAATTGGGCTGGAATTATGGTGGTTTCTTTTGAGTAAACCCAAGTCCTAAACCCTGACTCTGTGATCAAATAGTCAGGACTTATGCAGGTGCCACACTCAACCTATCTTGTAGGGTGCGTCAGATGCCAAAATCTTTTGAAAATAGCGAAAAACTCAAATCTGACGCATCCTACGAATGTGCCAGTTGCATCAGTCCTAATAGTATTAAGATCAATGGCTAGATTAGGGGGAAAGTAGTATGTTAGCTCAGGAAGAATCAAAACTAATTGGTTTAGTCGCCAAGGAAAGTGGTGTTCCCATTAAAACTATTCGTTACTATGAAGAACTTGGTCTTCTCAAATCATCAGGTAGAACTGAGGGTGGGTTTAGATTATTTCATACTGATGTTTTAGCTCGTTTACACTTTATTAAACGCGCTCAAAGTTTGGGTTTGGCATTATCGGAAATTAAAGAGTTTTTGCAGGTTCACGATGCTGGAGAATTACCTTGTGAACATATCAAAACTAAATTAGAAGAGAAAGTGAAAGATATTGACGAACAAATTCGACAATTACTCATTCTGAAGCAAGAATTAGAAGGATTACTTTCCGGTTGGGAAATCAAACCTGATAATGCTCACACTACAATTTGTCCCATTATTGAGAAAGCTTGAGTTAGACTGCAATCAAAAAAATACCTGCATCTTGATAAAGTGCAGGTAATAAATTAATTCCCCGTAAAATGTCAATCACTTTCACAAAAGCAGCTATGCTTTTGAGTGGAAAGTGCTAGTTCTAGGTGCTTATCTGTTAAGTGCTACCTCTTTTTTCTTTTTCATAATTTCCAAATATTCATTGCGGGTACCATCAATGCGGTAGTGGTCACAAATTTGACAAAGTTTGAGGAGATCCAGACGGCTGAATACTTTTTGGTGTTCAATTCCGTTATCATTTCTCCAACGCCAGAAAGTTGTGCGATCAATGCGGCGATCGCTCTCCGGCCATCTTCGTTTTGAGAGAAAATCTACTACATCTTCTTCATAGAATGAGTAGCCTTTTGGCAACTTAATGAGTTCTTCTTTCAAATGATTGAGCGGTATGAGTGGATCTAATTCAGATAGTCTCATGCCAGCAAGCCCTTATAGTTTTTTGGAAGTTCAATTCAACAGAAAGCTACACACAAAACGGTTTCATCAAATTGAATTTATATCAAAATACTGTGCTGTTAATCAGGAATGGGGTAATGAAGTAACTCAGTGAATTTATATATAAAATCTCCTTGCTTCAGTACCTACCACTACATTTAACCAACAGTATATATTGATAGTATTTAATTAAATACAATAAATATAATTATACGCAATTACAACCCATATGCAACCATTCTATGACTTGAATTTTGGCATATTGGCACATAAAAAATCAGCTAATAATGAGCATTTTTGTAAGATATGACAATCAACTTGTACTAGATTATTAATCATTAATAAAATTAGGTAATCAATTTATCATTAACAAAATAAAATAATTCTATACTAACCAAATTATCAGTCTATAGGCATAGTAAGCAGTTACTAAAATTACCTTATTTGTAAGCTCTGATTGTTAGTATGGCAATTAAAAAAATCTATTAACTGATAGATGTTAGGGTTGATTCCTTTCTATTAAGCAGGCAAGAAAGTATTTATAATGATGAGTGTATTTAAGGAGTAAAAATGGCAAATCACGGGCTAGCTCCATTACTCGCTTTTGGATTTATTAGTGGCTGTTTTTGCCTGGGTATTGGTATGGGAGTGTTAATCCGCGTTGAAATACTGCAACCATCGGATGCTGCTACTACTTACACTAATCCTCAGTTTCCGTTTGCTATACCAGAACCCGCACAACCACCAAGTGATACTATAACCATCAAATTTGTTGGGGATACTATTCCTGATTCCAATTTTCCCCACTATAGTAATCAGTTTTGATTGTTGTATCCCTTTCGGGAGGCGTAGCCAGGGGTGGGGAGTGGGGGAAGATGAGAAAAATACCTAATCTGATATCTGGCACCAGATTTTCATCCCGCCAAGAAATTTATCAAAGAAAGGCAGAAGTCAGAGGGCAGTAGCCTACGGCAAGCCGTCAGGCTAGGCAAAAGGAATTTATCCCTTCTCTAATTGCCCGATAGCGTTCGCGGAGCGTCTCGTAGAGAAGCGTTAGCGACGCAGGAGCGTCACCGTCTGACTGGAAGGAGCAAGGGTTTAAGACCCCCACCAAAATTTCAATTTGGTGGCTCTCGTTGAGGTGGGGTTTGAATCCCTATCTCAACGAAACCTTCTGCCCTCTGCCTCCTGCCTTCTGCCTTCTTCAAGATTTCCTGATGTCCTAATCATTGGCTACAGCTATATGACTAATGACTATTGACTCTTTTCAGCCTGGCTATCATTAGAAGAATTTTGTTTGACTTCCAAGGTTGGTACTACCACAGAAGAAGAATCTGTATCTTTTGGCTCTGTCGGTGGTGAAGCTGGAATGACTACGGGATTGGACGGTTTCTCGACTTCGGGAGAAGTAGAATTTTGATTGGCAGAGGGTGGGGTGCTATCGGAGGAGTTTGCTGGGTTAGCCTTGCGAGATGAGCGAATGTCTCGTAGTTTGTCTACTAGGGATGGTGTGGAAGAGGTGTTAGGGGTAATTTGGGGTGACTCAGAATTTGAGGGCGATGATTCTTCTGAAGTTGGTTGCGGAGATTGTTCTGGAGAACTGCTGTTGGGATTGGGAGATTCAGTTTGTTGCTCAGGTACGCGTTTGCGTCGTCTCCATGTAGAGACGGGTGCAGTATCCCTAGAACTGGAAGCGGAAGAATTTTGTCTGTTGTTTTCTGAGTTTTGGGGTGATGTAACCGTGCTATTTCTACTACCGTTTGGCACCATTGGGCGCTCTTCAAACAAAGGCTTTGAAGGTGACTTTGGCTGTTGAATGCCAGAAAATATATTAGTGATGCTAAAACCTGCTGTAGCAGCAACAACAGCTACACCAATACCTAAAACTACCTTAGAAGCACCAAACTTCTGAGCCATGAATGTGGCATTTTTGAAGGGGGATGGTTTTTGAATGGGAGTAGGTTTTTTGGCACGAGCTAAATTTTCTTGGTGGTGAACAGACAAATCTATGGTAGGAACTGCTTGGGTGGGGATGATTTGCGGTGCAAAATTTACGCCACTGCCGGGTAGGAGTTGCAGCCACTCAGCAACGGTAGGGGGACGAAAGCGAGGTTCTACAGCCATACCACGCATGACGGCTTGATTGACTGCGGCGCTGAGATGGGGTTGCAGTTCGCGGGGAGTTGGCATTTGTTCGCGATCGCGCAATAATGCTGGTGTGGGAACTTGCCCTGTTAGTAGCGCATACAGGGTTGCAGCTAAACCATAAACATCTGTAGCGGGTGTGCGGTGCGCTTGGGTTAAATACTGCTCAATGGGGGAATAACCTTCAGACACTAATCCTGTATGAGTTTGTTTGACACCGCTATTAAATTCACGGGCAATACCAAAATCAATCAGTACAACTTCTTGTGTGCCTTGGCGGAGAATAATATTATCTGGTTTCACATCTCGGTGCAGTAAACCATTGCTGTGGACTATCTGCAATGCTGCGCCAATTTGCCGGATGTAGTGAATGGCGGTTTCTTCTGGTAAGGGTATCCCTGGCAAGATAAATGCTTCTCCCAAGGTTTCCCCAGGAATATACTCCATCACCATGTAAGGCAGTCCATCTTCCACAAAAAAGTCGCTAACACGGACAATATTGGGATGGACACAAGTAGCTAACCTTCTGGCTTCATCTTGGAATTGACGCTCAAATTTCGCAAAATCAGGATGTTGTCGCAGTTTTTCGTTGATGGTTTTCATCACTACTTCCTGTTCTAAGTAGTGATGAGTAGCTTTAAACGTAATGCCAAAGCCACCGCGTCCAATTTCTTGGATGAGGGTGTATTTACCACCCTGCAAAATTTTGCCTGCTACCATAGAAAGTTTTAAGTCCTGAGTCCTGATTCCTGGGTGAGAATATCGGTACTGGGTTGATGATTATTAGGATATTGCCAAAGAACGAAGTCTTCCCTGATGGATTTTATTGCTCATTGCTAGGCTCTTGCATACCTAGGGAAGATTGATGTTTTCAAGTCCCGTCTCAGTCAAAACCTCCTGTGGTTGAAATTAGTTTTTTCTTATTCATCATACAGTAGAGGCAAAGCAATGCCCATTTAAAATAGGATATGCCAGATTATATAAAGATTGAGTAAATCGAGTAGCAGCGCAATAATAATTTTAAGTCTTCTATTGGGACTAATTTGACGGCGGGAAACAAATAGACGAATGAGTAGCCACAGAGAGTAAAGTTGGATGGGCAGAAAGAGTAAAATTAGCCCAATTACAGATGTGCGGAATGCTCTATCTGCTGTTTCATCTGCCCAAGATATTTTGACAAAATCATCATCATCTGCATCATCCTGAAGTAAGTTATCTGCTGTTGTTTCTGCCAATTCAGATGATGATAAAACGTCTTTGGCTTGTTCTAAATCTGCTTGATGAACTTGTAATTTTAGCCAGCCAACGGCTACTGTAAGATGCCATGCGGTGTTGAGAGTAGATTCATTTGCTAAGTAGCATTGAATGCCTGCTGATTCTAATAGCTGTTTTGCTAAGTTGGCATCAATATAGTTACTAAAAGTAGCTACGGTGACAAAGTTATTAACCATGCCATTTTGAGTCTTTGATTAAATACAGCAGGATTCTTTAATTGTGCAATTTGTAGTTTCAATGTACATCAGGAACTATTGCTTCGGAAATTAATTAAAATATAGGAATCCGCTTTGATTTCTAAAATTATCTGCGTAGCCAGGCAATAGGCAATAGGCAATAGGAAAGGAGAGAGTAGGGGTGTACTGAGTTTTTTTCAGAAATCAAATACGAGTCCTATAATATGTGTAAGTATATACTAAATGAGCAATCAGTAAAAATATTTAACAAATGAATATCTGCTCGTAGGTAGGGAGTAGGGAGTGGAGAGTAGGACAAACACTTCTCACGTCTACAGAGTTTTTTATGCGCGATCGCAGGCTATGCTAACATAAATCAAATATTAGAACGCTTACTTTTCCCAAAAGTCGGGGTTTTGGACAACGCAACGTCTCTACTTTTCTGGTCGTGAATCTTCTGGTGGATGGTGAAAACCTGCTTTTATCCAAAGTTGTCGAGATTTTTAAATAAACTCTTGGATATGATGAGGAATTGTCATGTCTGAGATGCAATGATGGCATTGATGTAGCTAAAAATTTCGTCTAATTCCCCAATCGCTTCTAGTTCAGCCGCTTCTTATGGTGTGAGAGAGTCTGCTTTTTTTCTATCTAGTAGTTCTTGCATCCGCAAACCCAATTCGTCTGTAAATTTAAACAGATTCAAATTATTGACTTTTTCGACTCGGATACCAGTCGTTAGCCAAGATGAAGGTTTAACTACTGCTGGTGTCATAATTTTATGGCGATTGAATATATTGCTATTTTAAGTTTCATTCCTAACACCTTAAATCTTTCTGCGTACAAGAGTAAGTTTTGCCTATGCCAGAATAGAATATCAGTAAAACTACGGTTTGACCTATGGTGTGGAATCCAGGGCGGCAGTTATTTGGCGGACGCTACATAATCCAGAAAAAGCTGGGTGAAGGTGGTATGGGTATTACTTACCTAGCTAAAAATCTTCAGGGTGAACTGCGAGTAATAAAAACTCTCTCTGAAACAATACTCAACAATCGTGATTTAAAAAAGCATTTAACTAAAATCAAGCAAGATTTTAAAGAAGAAGCATTACGCCTAGCCTTATGTCGCCATCCCTACATTGTAAAAATAGAAACCGTGTTTGATGAGGGCGACTTACCCTGCATGGCGATGGAGTACATCAAAGGCGAGGACTTAAATAAACTAATTACCAAAAAGGGAGCATTACCAGAAGCAGAAGCACTGCAATATATTCAACAAATTGGCGAAGCTTTGAAACTGGTTCACGAAAAAGGCTTACTGCACCGAGATTTAAAACCCGGTAATATTATGCTCCGTGCAGATAAGCCAGAAGTTGTACTCATTGACTTTGGTTTAGCTAGACAATTTATTCCTGGTGAAGTTTTACAGCATACAGAAGCTTGGACTCCTGGTTATGCGCCACCAGAACAGTATGTAAATGAGGCAGAACGCGGTGAATATATTGATGTTTACGCCTTAGCCGCCACATTGTATTCTTTGCTGACTGGACAGTTCCCAATGCAAGTACCAGCTAGACTGCTAAATGATAGGCTAAAACCACCAAAATATTTTAATCCCACTGTTAGCGACAGGGTAAATAAGGCAATTATGAAGGGAATGGAGCTACATTACGAGTTGCGTCCCCAGTCGGTGCAGGAGTGGTTAAGTTTGTTCGCATTACTAAAACCAGACAACTGGGAGTGCGTCCACTTTATCCCAGGTATTTCTGGAGCGATAGCCCTTAGCCCTAGAGGCGACATTATAGCAAGTCTAGCAGGTGATGTTATTCACCTACTATCAGTAACTACAGGTCAAGTTATCCGTAGCCTCCTTGGTCATTCCAAATCGGTTGATTGCCTTGCTTTCAGTAGTGATGGGAAAATCTTGGCTAGCGGTAGTGATGACAACACTATCAAACTGTGGGATGTGGCAACAGGCAGAGAAATTCTCACCCTCACTGGTCATTCCGAGTTTGTTTATTCCATTACTTTCAGTAGTAATGGACAAATGCTAGCTAGTGCTAGTTATGATCATACTATCAAGCTGTGGGATGTAGTCACAGGTAGAGAAATTCGCACTATTACTTGTGATTCCAAGGTGTCTACATCTTTTGCTTTAAGTAGCAATATGCAAATTCTTGGTTGTTTTTTTACATATGAAAACACCATCGAAATTTGGGATATGGCAACGGGCAAAGAAATTTGCACTCTCACTGATGATTTATACGCTATTGATTGCGTTGCTGTCAGTAGGGATGGAAAAATACTGGCTAGCCTTGGTGGTAACGGAAATATCCAACTGTGGGAAGTAGCTACAGGCAAGAAAATTCGCACTTTTGATAGCCGTTTATATTTACCCAAAAGAGTTGCTTTCAGCAGTGATGGGAAAATGCTGGCTAGCGGTAGTTGGAACGGAAATATCCAACTGTGGGAAGTGGCAACAGGAAAGGAAATTCGCACTCTCACTGGTCATCTTACCTCAATTGATTCCGTAGCTTTCAGTCGTGATGGGCGAATGTTAGTTAGTAGTAGTGGTAATGATGGAACTATCAAATTGTGGGAAGTGAGAACAGGAAAAGAAATTCGTACTCTCACTGGAAACCCTACAGAGCGTTATAGTTTTTCTCGCAATGATTATCTCACTATCAGTAATGATGGAAAAATTTTAGCTAGTGGTAGTAAAGAAACCATTAGATTGTGGGAAGTGGCAACAGGAAAAGAAATTCGTACTCTCACTGATCGTTCCAATTCAGTTAACTTCGTAGCTTTCAGTCATGATGGGGAAACGCTTGCTAGCTGCTATTATCGTGAAAAGATCAAATTGTGGGAAGTAGCAACAGGTAGAGAAATTCCCACTTTTGATAGCTATTTATATTCACCCAAAAGTGTTGCTTTCAGTAGAGATGGGCAAATGCTAGTTAGTCTTGCTAATGAGCATATTCATCTGTGGGATGTGGCAACAGGAAGAGAAATTCGTGGTTTAGGCTGGTTTATGGACAGTTTTTCTTCTGTAGCCTTCAGTAACGATGGAAGAATAGTGGCTGGTGGTGGTAGTAAAACTATCAAATTATGGGATGTGGCAACAGGGAAAAAAATTCGCACTCTCAATGGTCATTCCAGTTTGATTGATCATGTTGCTTTCAGTCATGATGGTCGAATGCTAGCTAGCGGTAGTCGTTGGGACAGAACTATCAAATTTTGGGATATGGCAACAGGCAGAGAAATTCAGAGTTTCACTATTAGTTCTGGTTATTTTAGCAATTCTTTCGCTTTCAGTAGTGATGGGCAAATGATGCTAGCTAGTAGTCAGGGTACAGTTATCAAACTGTGGGAAGTCGCAACAGGTAGAGAAGTTTACACCCTCAGCCATTTTAGCTCAGTTACATCCTTTGCCATGAGCCACGATGGCAATTGGTTAGTGGCTGGAGATAGTGGCGGAAATATTAAAATTTGGCGATCGCAGCTAGTTTGGCAATTACAGCGTCACAATAGTAAATAAAACTTGCAAACATTAAAAACAACATGAAAGCCTACGAATTTCCTGCAAACGTCACCACTGAAGGCAAAATAGAATTACCAGATGTGATCTTGCAACAGTTACCAAATAACCAGCAGGTGAAAGTGATTCTTCTCGTCAATGAACCCACAGAAGCAGAACAAGAAGAAGCAGCTTGGCAACGCCTTGCAGCCGAACAATTATTAAAAGGGTATAGCGAAGACGATGCAATATACGACACCATTTAAGCAATGCAAAATTATCAATCTGGCTCAGTCATCTTAATCAAATTGCCATTTTCTGATGCCGTCACATTCAAATTACGTCCGGTATTATTACTATTAGATACAGGTGACGATGATGTTGTTGTGGCAAGGATTACCAGCCAAATCGCTCACACTGCTTTTGATGTTGAAATTATCGAATGGCAGCAAGCAGGTTTAATGCGTCCGTCGGTAGTGAGATTGCATAAGATAAACACAGTAGAGAAGCGGCTATTAGAACGTCAATTAGGAAATTTACAACCAAAGGATTGGGAAAAAGTACGTCAACAAATCTCTCAAATATGGTCTTCTATTTCTTAACTAAAGTAAAGATATTAAATCTATGCAATGCTTTATATGTAAACATGGCAACGCTCAACCATGATGAGTGACAGTCACTTTAGAGCGAGATGATACCATAGTTATTCTCAAAGGTGTGCCAGCAAAAATTTGTCAAAATTGCGGTGAATATTATTTAAGTGCTGCTGTTACAGAACAAGTTTTACACCGCACAGAAGAAGCAGTTAATAAAGGTGCTGAAGTCGAAATTTTACGATATGCAGCATAATCTTGTGCATATTTCCATTTGTTAAATTCTCATGCAGTATAGTTCAGTATGAAATACATCAAAAATTATTTTTAAAAAGCATCCAGATGGATATGTTGCTTGACTATTGACTAACAATCTGAATTTTGTTCGCTGCTCTTACTGCTTTTTCTCTCGCCTCTTGTACACTATCAGCTTTAGCTAAAGCCACCCCCATACGGCGATAGGGGTGAGCATTTGGTTTACCAAATAATCTAATATCTACATTTTTTTCTGATAAGGCATCAGCTACACCCGTAAAGGCGATTGAATCTGATTTTTCTGAAGCTAAAATGACAGCACTGGCAGAAGCTTCTAACTGTTCTATCTGCGGGATAGGTAAGCCTAAAATTGCTCGCAGATGTAATTCAAATTCGTTTAGGTTTTGAGATATTAATGTCACCATACCTGTATCGTGGGGACGGGGGGAAAGTTCGGAGAAAATCACCTCATCTTTGGTAATAAAAAACTCGACACCAAAAATACCTGCTCCCCCTAACGCATCGGTGACTTTTGTGGCTATTTCTTGGGCTTGTAATATCTGATCTGGAGAAATTTCTGCGGGTTGCCAAGATTCTTGATAATCACCTCTTTCCTGGCGATGTCCAATGGGAGAACAGAAAATTGTGGGAGCATTCCACTGTTTAATTGTGAGGAGAGTAATTTCAATTTCAAAGTTAATAAACTCTTCAATGATAACCTTTTGACTGTCTCCTCTAGAATTAGCGATCGCATAATTCCAAGCCTGTGCAACTTCCTCTTTTGATGAGACTACAGATTGCCCTTTTCCAGAGGAAGACATCACGGGTTTGACAACATTTGGAAACCCAATTTGATCAGCAACTGCAATTAATTCATCCAGCGTTACTGCATAGCCATATTTAGCAGTTCTAATCCCTAATTCTTGATGAGCTAATTCCCGAATTCTGTCACGATTCATCGTGTAGTTAGTTGCTATGGCTGTGGGAATTACTGTTATGCCTCTTTGTTCAAATTCCAGCAATTTTTCGGTTCTAATTGCCTCAATTTCTGGTATGATAAAGTCAGGTTTATGCTTAGTTACTACAGCTTCTAAATCTTCAGCACTCAGCATCGATATCACTTCAAAACAATCGGCAACTTGCATAGCTGGAGCGTTAGCGTAGCGATCAACAGCTATGACAAAATTACCCAGGCGTTGCGCTGCAATCACAAATTCTTTGCCGAGTTCTCCCGAACCCAGCAACATTAGTTTTTGGGGTAATTTAATTGCATTATTCATTCACTTGTTCCAGCCGATATCAATTCAGCAGTCTGATATTTTTGAGGTACTAATTATCATCGGCTAAATAGTTAAGCCTAGCTCCGCGCAGTTGTAAATCTTTACGTTGCTGCTTTGTTAAGCCATTGCCTAACCCAAGTTGACAATTTTCTACTAGGGCTTCTAACCAAATTGTCTCATTGAGAGTTGCACCCCTTAAATCGGCATTTCTCAAGTCAGCTTTCGTGAAGTTAACAAAAATCAAGTCAGCATTTAATAAACTGCTACCTTGCAAGTTCGCTCCTGATAAATTCCCTCGAATTAATTTGACATCATCTAAAACTAATTCCGATAAATCTGCTCCCGATAGATTGGGGAATTTCATCTGGCTGGGATCTTCCAAAAATCGCATCACGCAGTTGATATTAGCGTCATTGAGACGGATTTTGGTTAAGAACTGATAACGAGCTATACCTAATTCTTGGAGGATTTTTAGGCGCTGTGATGGATTCTGTTCTAAAAAATGAATGGCGTTAGAGCGGAGGTCTTGAGTATGATGATTGATCATGATCATTTTTTGGCACTATATCTAACTATTGGATGCACGGCTAAAGTTATCAATAGCCCGATGAACAGCAATAACCTAAAAGCCCAGTCAAATCTTCCACTCAGACAAAGAGTAACATCTGACTTTAGCGACTAAAGCAAACTTTTGGTAAACTAAGTTGCAGAGTTGTTAAAGAATTGGCGGCTTTTGCTAACTCCCAGAAAAAATTCAGACATAAGTTGGGTATTAAGTTATCCCAGGCTTTACATCCTAACCCAAAAGCATCGCCAAAAATTGCTGCATCATAATTATGGTTTCGGCTGCGACTTAGTAATTGACTGGTAAATTTTCGGCATTGATGACTCAGTTCGCCACCTGTCGGCGACATGATACTTAATCTCCCCTCATCTGTACGCTCCATTATCCCATCACCGTAGACTGGGTAAGGTTTACCAGACTGGGCATCACTCAATGCCAAGGTTAGTGCTAAATTTTGCATTAGAGCGATCATACTACTCTCACCCATTCCCTGAAGACTCAATCTCAGCTAATTCTAACCATCGCTCAGTGGCAGCATCAATTGCTTGTTTGAGCGTCTCTACTTGTTCGTAGAGTTTTTGTACTTGGGTATAACTACCAGGAGAGACGTTAGCTAGTGCTTTCTCGGTTTCAGCTTTTTCTGCTTCTAGTTGAGCAATTTTGCTCTCTAGTTGCTCGAATTCCCGCTTTTCCCAATTAGATAGCCTCCGACGCTTTTTAGGTTCTACTTCTCTAGTTTGCGATGTAACTTTTGATTCTTCAGAATTTTTTGTTTTTTCTTTAGTGTTGGTAGTTGATTGTTGTGTTTCTTCAGCTTTTTTGTAGTCAAGATACACTGAATAATTGCCTGGATATTGCCGCAGGTTGCCATCTGCTTCTAAGGCAAATATTGTATCTACAGTGCGGTCTAAGAAGTAGCGATCGTGGGAAACTACGATCACACAACCACTAAAGTCTTCTAGGTATTCCTCTAATACTGCTAAGGTTTGCACATCCAAATCATTGGTTGGTTCGTCTAAAATTAACACATTGGGCGCACTAATGAGGATGCGTAACAGAAATAACCGTCGCTTTTCACCACCTGAAAGTTTATGAATGGGCGCATACTGTTGATTTCCCGGAAACAGAAATCGCTCTAACATTTGGGAAGCGGTAATTTTTGTACCATCGGCAATTTTAACAAATTCCCCCTCTTCTTTAATGTAGTCAATCACGCGCTGATTTTCATCTAAAGCTGTGAGTAATTCTTCAGAATGCTGATCAAAATAACCGATGTGAATGGTAGAACCAATTTCTATACTCCCCTCATCTGGTTCTACTCGCCCAGTAATCATATTCATTAATGTGGATTTACCTGCACCATTACCGCCGATGATCCCCACTCGATCTTCGGGACTAAATTCATAGGTAAAGTTCTGAATGAGGGTACGTCCATTATAGGATTTAGAAATATTATTGAGTTCAATAACTTTTTTGCCAATGCGACGACCGACTGTAGAGATATCGACTTTACCCAGAGATTGTTTAAACTCAGTCTCCCGCATGGCTTGAATACGCTGAATCCGGGCTTTTTGCTTTGTACTTCTAGCTTTTGGCCCCCGCTTCAACCATTCTAATTCTCTTCGCAATACACCTTGATGTTTGCGTTGGGTGCTAAGGGCTGATTCTTCAGCTAAGGCTTTCTTTTCTAGATAGTATGAATAATTACCTGAATAGGTGTAAATATCGCCACGATCAATTTCAATGATGCGATTGGTGACTTGATCTAAAAAGTAGCGATCGTGAGTTATTAATAATAATGCACCACGATAGCGGTTGAGATAACTTTGTAACCATTCTACAGATAAAGCATCGAGATGGTTGGTTGGCTCATCCATGAGTAATACATCTGGCTCGGCTAGTAAAGCCGTTGCTAAGGCAATACGTTTACGATAACCGCCAGATAATGTCCCTATGGTGACATCAAAATCAACAATTCCTAATTTGCTGAGGATAATTTTGGCATTGGTTTCTAATTCCCAAGCACCAGTTGCGTCCATACGCTGCATCACCGTAGAAAGGCGGGACATTAACTGGTTATCTTCTGGGTAGTGAGCTAGTTTATCAGATATTTCTTCATACTCACGTACCAAGGCCATTTGTTCGCCACTGTCAGCAAAAATTTGCTCTAAAACTGTGCGATTTTCATCTAAGTCTGGCTGTTGGGGTAAGTAAATTATTTTAGAACCAGAGTTGCTAATGATTTGACCACTATCCACTGGTTCGAGTCCAGCAATCATTTTTAATAAGGTTGATTTACCAGAACCGTTTGTCCCAATTAAACCCACTTTGTCAGTAGCATCTAAACTAAAGCTAGCATCTTTTAAAATTTCTTTGATACCAAAGTCTTTTTTAATTGATTGTAGGGTGATTATACTCATAGAATTTTAAAAGACACAGTTTAATCTATTTCTGGTTGACTTATTATGAGTCTCAACAAATGTGGGGGTAGACGGAGAGTGGGTAGAAATCTCACGCCGAGGCGCAGAGAGAAGTTTAACAGGAGTTTTAGTGTTGAATATTAATTAAATGAGGTGCATTTGTCTAGTGTAACGCACCTCATAATTTTGCCTAATTTTAGACAAATAAATCGAGGGGTAGATGTCCATACATTTCGTTGATGCCTCCTTCGTCATAAGACTGACAAGATACTAATACACCGCGATGATGTCCTACATAAGAATCGAGATAACATAAGCCATTTTTACCGTTTAATTTGATGTAAACTGGCCCTTCCACTACAGGTAAATCAATTGGTACTTCATAACCCAACGCATGGGAGTAGGTTTTCATGGCGAGTAATGCTTCTTCGGCTGTATCCGCACAAATTCCCAAGATTTGATAGTCAGATAGTTTGGTAAGGAGAACTAATGATTGACGGACTAATTCTTTTTCTGACGGTTTCAGGATGGGTGCGATATCTAAGCAGTTGAATTTGTTGAGAATTTTTCTGGCTTCTGTCGTTGTGATGTTGGGGTGATTGGGCATTGGCATAAATTGTTTCATTGTGTTCTTAGCTGTGTTTGTGTGTGATTAGGGAAATTATAGTCAGTTTTGGGTATTTCCGAGATTGAAGATGAAGGGAACATTACCTTGGGATTCACTACCCATAACTAAAACTCGCGGCATTTGAGCGCCACCAGTTTTCCAAGCTTCAATTGCTTCTTTTTGTAGCACTAATTGCCCACCTTGAGCTTTGAGGGTTTCGGCTAGAAGTCTTTGGGCTTCAGCTTTACCCTTGGCGCGGTTAATTTCTGCTTGGGCTTCTTGTTCTGCTTCTCGTGCTACATAGACGGCTCTTTGGGCGCGTTGTTCAGCAATTTGTTTTTCTTCTACGGCTCTGGCAAATTCAGGAGAAAAAGTTAAATCTATGACGCTTGTATCTAATACAATTATTCCATATTTATCCAGGCGATCGCCTAGGGCATTATCAAAGTCTTCTTTGAGTTCACTACGTTTGGTAATTGCTTCTTCTACTGTGCGTTTGGCGGCAGCAATTTTGAATGCTTCCTGTGTTTGGGGAGCAATGATTTTAGAAACAATATTTTCTAGAGTTCCTTGTTTTCTTCTCACTTCAACTACCTGGGTAGGATCAAGACGAAAGTTAATCGCAAACCTGGCAGTTAAATTTTGCAAATCCTTAGTCGAACTTTCGGCGGGAACTTCAAACTTCTGCACCGTTAAATCATACACATCTATCACGGAAATTAAAGGCGGTTTCACGTGAATCCCCTCTATTAACGCACCATCTCTAGCTTTACCTAAAATACTAATGACTCCTGCTTGTCCTGGGTTAATAATAATAAATGAATTTAAACCAATAATCACAACTACGGCGAATATAATTCCCAAAACAGTGGTTTGCCAATTTCCTAATTGTTGATTTTTCAAGGTTCTATCTCCCTGTGAGTGCTGTTAGTGGTAGCAGGGCGTTTAGCCCATTGATAGTAAATTAGTACACATGAGTATGTTCGCGTAGCCTCTCCGTCAGGAGACGCTAGCAAATAGTCAAAGTTTTGGCGTTAAATTTACTCAAGCAGCCTCCTATTATTCACTAAACATCTGAGAAAAACCACCAACCCAAGCAGTTAGGATTTACCCACTACTAACTACTCATATCTCCTAACTCCTCACTACTAACTCCTAACTCAGCACTCAACAATGTCTTCTGTGGTAATATCAGGTTCTCGCAACTGTCAACGGCTGTGGCTATAGGATCTAAATTTCATCGAGTATTAAAAAGGCGTAGACATTCCAGACATCCTCTCCAGCGCCTGCTTGATTATGGATATCAGTATCGTCACCAAATTTGGTTAGCGACTGGTTGCTCGGTTTTAAATAAAATTTTTGACTTGGCTCCCCCAGCTTTGATTGGCATTGCTGTAGATGTAGTAGTTAAGCAGCAGGATTCTATCATTGCTCAGTTGGGAGTGAAATATATCTTTGGGCAATTTTTAATTATTTCCCTGCTCACAGTTATTACTTGGATACTAGAGTCATTTTTTGAGTATCGCTATCAGTTGTTTTGGCGTAACTTGGCACAGAGTATTCAGCATAACCTACGTTTGGACGCATATAAACACCTACAGGATTTGGAGTTAGCTTATTTTGAAGAACGCAGCACAGGGGGTTTAATGTCTATCCTCAGTGATGATGTTAATCAACTTGAGCGTTTTTTGGATGTGGGAGCCAATGATATTATCCAAGTCATCACAACTATTGTAGTCATTGGCGGTGCATTCTTTGTTTTGGCTCCTAGTGTAGCTTGGATGGCTCTGTTGCCAATGCCATTGATTCTGTTGGGTTCGGTGGCTTTCCAAAAATTGTTAGCACCACGTTACGCCGATGTTCGGGAAAAGGTGGGCTTACTCAATGGACGATTATCTAATAACCTCAGTGGAATTACCACGATTAAAAGTTTTACCGCCGAAGAATATGAAATCAAGCGGTTAGAGCAAGACAGTTTAGCTGATCGCCACAGTAACACTAAAGCGATCGCTCTATCTGCGGCTTTTATTCCCCTGATTCGGATGCTTATTCTAGCAGGATTTACAGCATTACTGCTATTTGGTGGACTGGAAACCGTCGCGGGTAGAATGTCTGTAGGTGATTTAAAGTTACAAGATTTACGCCGCAGTATTGGTTTAGTTAGCCAGGATGTATTTTTATTTCATGGCACAGTAGCAGAGAATATTGCCTATGGTAGTTTCGACGCGACACAGGAAGAAATTATCACCGCCGCTAAGATAGCAGAAGCACACGAGTTTATTAGCCGCTTACCCCAAGGTTATGAAACCATTGTGGGGGAAAGAGGACAAAAATTATCTGGGGGACAAAGACAAAGAATCGCCATTGCGCGGGCTGTGTTGAAAAATCCGCCGATTTTAATCTTAGATGAAGCGACATCGGTAGTGGATAATGAAACTGAGGCAGCAATTGGGCGATCGCTAGAACGGATTACAGTGGATAGAACGACAATTGCAATAGCACATCGTCTTTCCACAATTTGCCATGCTGATTGTATTTATGTCATGGAACATGGACAATTAGTTGAGTCGGGAACTCATGAGGAATTGTTAGAGCAAGCTGGGATTTATGCTAGTCTCTGGCGGATGCAAAGTGGGATGAGATAGAGCAGGTGACAGGTTACAGCATTAAAAGTATTTTATGTGTCTTCATGTTAAATTTTGAATTTTGAATTATTTATGATGTTTGGGAATAATCAACCGGAATCAGGGGACAATCAGTGGCGTGGTCAGTTGGATCGATTTGTTAAGGAAAATCAGCAAGAATTAGCTGCACTTGCTTGGGGTTTGTGGTTAGCAAATGGTGATAGTCAAGGTACTATTGGGATTGATCTACAACCAACACCACATTTTGTTTATTGTCCTCAAGAAGCAGTGGAAAAATTAAACAGTAATGTGGAAAATCGGCTGCAAGAAATTTTGGGTATTATTAAACATCATCAGCCGGAAGTAGAAGTTTTGATGATTGGGATTGGCAAGGGTGAAATTAAGTTAATTCAATTTGCACCAGAACCAGCACCGCCAGTTTGCTTTGAGCAAGTTGGTAAGGATGTGGATAGTTTGTTGGATATGTTGGAGGAGCGTATGGGTGAGAGGATTTTTGTTTAACACCAAGGAAGGCGCAAAGTGAAGCGGAGAGAATTAGGAAATTTGAGGCGATGGCGTTCCGCCCACCGTAGGCGATCGCACTTCAGTTTACACTCTTGGGGATACACCAAAAAATCAATTATCCCAAATTGAGGGTTAGTACGGTGCGTCAGTATAAATAATTTCTTGGTACATCTAGGTTTTCTCGCACTGACGCACCCTACATTTTGAATATTTTTTTATTGTTAAAAAACCTCGGCTATTCACAAACCGAGGCTGTAATTATATGCTAGCTAGCTGTTTTCATCACCGTTTTTATCTAATTTATTTTTAGCTGACATCTACGCTTTAGTTCTACTATCTGTAGGAATATGGTGGATGCCAAAAACATTGTCAAATTCTCTAGCTAGAGACATATAGATATTGCCATAACTTGATATTAATCTTGTATGGGTTTTTCAGCCTCGGTAATTGCTTGCTCTAAAAAAATTTTAGCATCTTCAATCTGTCCACCTTCTAGACAACCATAAACTATCCTGCACCATTCTAGTAAAACATCAAGCTGATTTTTCTTCCTACCAGGAATCAATGATTTTGCCACTCTGGAGTAAAGTCGTATATCATTCATTGCACTCTTTCCTTGAGAAATTTATTTACTGTTATTTATCCATATTTCCTAAACTCCCTATTTTATTTACATATCCCTGAGATAGATAAAGAGATTACTTAATATTTTCTTCAGTTTTATGAATCTAGCTTTTTTAGCGAAGAACCAGATTAAGAAACTAGAAGATATTGGGGAAGCATAACTATAGCAGTCCGCATATAATGTGCAGTATCAAAATAATTATTACCTGAAATGGGTAACTTTTTTGTTAATTATCATTTGTGGAATGCTGTGCCTAGTAATATTACTCAGGTATTGCCAGATGTAATAGAAACTCGTGCTTATGTTTCATTCCAGAAACAAAGTTGGGTGACAGTATATGATGAAAGTTCAGAAACTCAAGATGAGCAAAAGTTACATCAACTTGCTTGTCAAATCTCCACTGATTTAGCTACTGCTGTATTTGTCTTTTTGGTTCATGATAGTGACGTACTGAAATACATACTGTATAGTCACGGTCAGCGTCTAGATGAATATAATTCTTTCCCTGATTATTTTGGAATTAGTGATTTAACCAGGAAAGAACAGCTGAAAGGACAACCTGAAGTATTATTGTCCTACTGTCAACCAGGTACAAGTATAGAGGCGATCGCTCACATTCTGCAAAGTCGATACACTTTTGCAGAAGACAGGCTGGCAGATTTAGCACAACTTCTGGGCATAGATGAAGCCCGTGTTTGTCTAGGTTTTACTGATTTTAGTGAACAAGCAGAACTCAGGAATGAATTTCAATTAGTATCTCACCAAGAATTGGCATTGCCAGAAATTCAACCTGAGCAATTTTTCTGGAGTGCCAAAACTGGGGATTTAATACAGCTACAAACTTTATTAGGTGCAGGATGTGACCCCAATTTGCTAGATGAATTAGGTTTATCAGCCATTACCTATGCTGCCGCTAGAGGTCATCTTCCCATAGTACAAGCTTTAATTGCCGCCCATGCTCAAGTTAATCCAGCAAATTCTACTGCTAATACACCCCTTATCGCCGCCGCCGCCGCAGGACATCTGGAAATTGTCAAAGTATTACTAGAGGCTGGTGCAGATATTCACCTGCGTAACCAAAAAGGACAAACAGCTATACAGTTAGCCGCCGAAAATGGTCATGAAGAAATCGTACAGCTATTAACAAGAGATACAAATCAAGACTCTGCCTTGGTTGATGCTCGTCTAATTAAAGCGGTTACTCAAGGAGACTTGAGTCAAGTGCAGGCTTTGATTACGTCTGGTGCTAATGTCAATACCAGAAATCAACAGGGACACGCCACAGCTTTGTCCTTAGCCGCATCTCAAGGCAATTTAAATGTGGTGGAAGCTTTAATACAAGCTGGTGCTGTGGTTAATTCTGACTCAGGTGTTGAGACTAATCGAGAAGAAACATCTATGGCGGCACTATTACGTTCCTTTTCCCAAGGTTTAGGTGCATTTATTCCCAATACACAAAGTACAATTCCTCCCCTATGGTGTGCGGCTGAAGGTGGACATCTACCAGTTGTGATCCGCTTGTTGCAAGCCGGGGCGAGAGTGAACGCAGGACGTTACAGTGCCATCATTCCCGCCGTTTCTGGTGGATATGTTGGGGTTGTCCAAGCTTTATTAGATGCCGGGGCGACAGTAGATTTAGATATGGGTGGAGGAATTACCCCTCTGATGCGTGCAGCATCAATGGGATATGGGGAAATCGTGGAAATCTTAATTGCTAGAGGTGCAGATGTCAAGCGGCGTGACCATCAGGGATGGGATGCTTTAGAGTTTGCACAGCAAAATGATCACGCTGAAGTAGTGCGTATCTTGCAGGAGGCTAGAGGCTAAAAAGCCAATGCGAGACCAAATCCAAAGCTAAAGCTAGGCAGAGGCACAAATCGAATTGCGAGAACCAATACTGTGGCTGCTATAATCACCCCTGTATAGTCGGTCAGGTGGTAGATAATAACTCCCTGCACAGGAGGATCAACCCGAACAATTTTGATGGGTGGAATCACAAACATTGGCAGTGGCATATAGTTGGCGGCTGTTCCCACAGTCCAACCTTGACCTATCAACCCTGCACCTAAAGTTAAGTATCGATTCAATTGAGCAACTCCCTCACTAAATCTGCCATCAGGTTTGATTTCGTAGATTTGTCTAACTCCAAAATCAGTTAAATCCGGTCGCCAGCGATTACCAGTTGCACCTCTGATATAACTGCCTGTCTCTTGGCTAATTTTGGCAATTGAGATATCAGTTACACGATTGGCAGGATCACCTAACACAAAATGACGACCCAGGATTGCATGAACTAAAATCCCATCTTGTAGCGTGACTAACCCACTAGGATCAGTAAAATTGACAGGGTTGGCATGAGCGTACTGGTACTTATGCAGGGACATGGGATCATTCAGGAACCCTTCAAATGGGTCTGCGGAAATAAATCGCCCACTTCGGAAGTCGTAGTATCTAGCCCGTAGGTAATCTAAATCCAGATTGCTATCTCTTTGTTCACCTGCAAATAAATAAGTATTGTCAGTGCTGCCTATTTGACTAATTATTTGCCCATAGGCATCATAGATGTAGCGGTCAGTCACATTACCACTAGCATCAGTTAACATTCTGGTGCTACCTAAGCCATCACCTAAATGCACAAACTGCTGTCCATTTTGCAGTTGCGAGATTAAATCTCGACCGTAGACATAGGATTTAGCAACCACGCCATCAGGTGTATATTCTTCGATTACCTGAGCATAGGGTTGAGTGACATCAATCAGGTAACGAGTTTCTTGTCCGTTGACTATGGTGGCGACGCGAATACCTTGGTCGTTGTACTTATACTGAACTTGGCTAGTACCGTTAGCATTGATGATCTCAGCTGAAAGTAACCGATTTTCTGGACTCCAAGTATATCGAGTTTGATTTGTTCCTTGCGTCTGCCTTAAGAGATTGCCATTATTGTCATAGGTGTAAAGTGTAGTTTGGTTGCCTAGGGCAGCTTGCAGCAGTCGATTATTGCCATCGTAGGTATAAGTCGTATTGCCTTCTAGGGAATCATTACGGCTGAGGCGATTACCAACGGCATCGTAAGTATAACTGATAGTGCGATCGCCTACGGTGGGCGGAACGCCATCGCCTGGGATGGTATCGGTAATAGCTTCTCTAGTTAAGCGATAAAGAGCATCATAGCTGTAGTTAACTCTGCGTCCATTGCCTTCGGTAACACTCACCCGATTACCCACGGCATCTAAAGTATAGTTGTAGCTGGCAATTACCGTATTATCTGGTCTGGTCTGGGTTAAGTTAATTAAACGATTAAGCTGGTCATATTGTCTGGTTTCTACCAGGTTATTTGGTAGGATGGTGCGGGTCAAGTTGCCGACAGCATCATAGGTGTACTGAGTGAAATTGCCACCAGCATCGGTAACGGTTTGCAATCGATGCAGGGCATCATAAGTATAAGTAGTTTTACCAGAGGGTGTTTGAATTGAGGTGCGGTTTCCTACAGAGTCGTAGGTGTAGATTAGGGTTCGCCCATCCGTTTCGGTCAGTTGGACTAAGCGATTTCGCGGATCATAACTGTAAGTAGTAGTTCCCCGACCGTCTGTAATACTAGATACTTCTCCTGTGGGAGTATAAGTATAGTTGACGGTGGTAGTTTCCCCTAGATTTTTGCGAATTAACCAATTATTAGTGTCGTAGGTATAAGTGATTGTCTCGCCATTAAAGGTGGTCTGGCGTTGCAGATTACCCACGGCATCGTAGACAAAGGTTTCACGCTGACCCAAGGGTAAAACGGTGGCTATTTTTTGACCGATGCCGTCATACTCCAAGCGGGTAAGCTGATTCTTGGCATCTTTGATCTGGGTAAGATTGCCAATTTCATCATAGGTATAACTGGTACGTTGATCTAAGGCATTGATTACTGCTGTGGTTCGCTTAAGGGCATCATACTCGTAACGGGTGGTGTTACCGGCGGGATCTTTGATGGCGATCAAGTTACCGACAGCATCGTAAGTGAAGGTAGATTGAGTAGCGTTAGCGTAAATGGTTTGGATATGTCGTCCTAGGGCATCGTAAACATAACGAGTGGTGCGTCCTAGGGCATCAATTTCCGCAGTTTTCCGCCCGGCGGCATCATAAACATAACGTTGTAAGTTACCCAGAGCATCCTTGATTTGCACTCGACGACCAGCATCATCATAGGTAAATTCTGTGCGATCGCCTAACTCATTGATCCGAGCAATTTCCCGTCCGGCTTTGTCATATTCGCTCTTAGTTCGGGGATTATCACTGAGGTCATCGGGTGTACCATCTGGGTAAATGGTTTCAATTAACCTTCCTAGGGCATCATAGACGTAATAAGTTGTCCGACCAGCGCGGTCAGTTCTGGCAACTTCCCGACCCAAGGCATCATAGGCAGACAGCATCCTGGGATTATCGCTGAGGTCGGCTGGTGTGCTATCTGGGTAAATAGTTTCAATTAATCGTCCTTGAGCATCGTAGCGATATTCTGTCCTCCGTCCTAAAGGATCAATCATCGCTACGAAATTACCAAAACTATCATATTCGTAGCGCGTGACTTGATTTTCTGGATTGGTTTCGGCAATCAACCGACCTGCGGCATCATAAGTGTTAGTTGTTACCAGATTGCGCGTACCTGTGGGAGTAGTCTGGGTTTTGGTTTCGGTTAAGAGATTACCGTTGGCATCGTAAGTATAAGTAGTGGTATGACCAAGGGCATTAATCTGGCTGGTCAATCTGCCAAAATTATCATAACCATACTCAATAATATTACCAGCATTATCTGTACTGGAAATGATTCTACCGCGAGCGTCATAACTGTAGCGGGTAATCGCTCCATTGCCATCTTGAGTTGTGGTTAAGTTGCCTTGAGCATTGTAAGTGTAAGTGGTGCTATTGCCTACAGCATCAACTACCGTCAGGGGACGACTGTTATTGTTGTATGTGTAACGAATGGTATTGCCTAAAGCATCTGTTTCTGTGAGCTTATTACCATTTCTGTCATAGGTATAAGTTGTGGTTTCCCCTTCAGGATTAGTTTCACTGAGAATATTATCGTTAGCATCAAAACTCTTGCGAGTGACACCACCCAGGGCATTGATTTGTGTGATCACATTGCCACGACTGTCATATTCCAAGATGGTAGGATTACCTAGAGCATCCCGGATTGTCTGCACTAAATTTTCTGGGTCATAGGTAAATCTAAAACTTTCACCGTTAAAGTTGAGTATTTGCGCTAAACGCCCGTCTGCATTGTATTCTGTCCTAGCAATGGGGCGGTTGAGGGGATCGATAACTTTTTCTAGGTAATGGACTTGTTGATTGTTGTATTCAAATCGTGTTTTATCACCTGTACCGTCAGTAACACTGATTAAATTACCTATGCGATCGTATTCGTAGCGAATCTGATTACCTGTTGGGTCAGTAACCGTAGTAATTCTACCTTGAGCATCTCGACCAAAGGTGACTTTTTGACCGGAACTGCTAGTAATTCCAGCTTGTGTAAAGGTGAGTTGATCGCCGTTGCGATTGGTAATAGTATCTATCTTTCCTGTCTCGGCATTAATTTCATAGACAATTCCCTCTTTGGTAGTCAGTCGGTAGTAACCACCAAAATTAGCCGGATGGTAAGCACCGCCATAAAAACCGTAAAACTGCCCAGATGCTCCCACTAATATTGTTGAGTCTACTGTTAAGGTGCTAGTGACTCCTGGATCAGTAGCCACAAAAGCTGGTCTGTATAAACCAGGCAGAAGGAAAGGAGTAGGTCTAAAGAGAAACTTCTCACGCTGACCGTTAGGCAATGTAATGTAAACTTGAGTACCAATCTCAAAGCCTACAGTACGGTAGCCTATCTCACGGTAGATTTCGTCTGGGCGCAGATTAGTTCGGACATCAGCATCGCGGAATGTCATGCGCCAACCGTAACCGAAGTCATTTTTGGTATTAGTAGTTAAGGTGTCATAGGTGCGCGTCAGGGTAATGGGGATACCAGAGACAGGAATCTCTAAATCAGTAAAGGAGAGTTGGAAGTTACCGAGTTTGAGTTGACCGGCAACATCAACAGTAGTATCCAAAGTGGAGCGATTACCACCAGCATCTGTGGCTGACAAGCGCAAAATGTAAGAGTCATTAGCCAGAATCGTGGGGTCGAGAATGCCTAGTGTGCCATCTGCGGCTGGTTGAGTGCCACGGGCGATTTCTCTAAAGGTACCACCGGAGACTGGGGCGATCGCGAGGGTGTAGGATAGCAGATTATTATCGGCGATCGCACCCTTAATGGCAGTAGGTACAGTGATCTCTTGACCATTGGTAATTCCCGTTAGTGATAGTTGCGGTGCTTCGCGATCATTGGGGTCAATTACCAGGAATGAAACATTGGCTGAACCTAGATTACCAGAGGCATCACTAGCTTGAGCGATCGCGGCAAATTCTCCGACTTGATTGAGGGTAATTGTCCCTCGTCCTTGTGCGTCTAAAGCGATGGCAGTACCATTGACGGTTAAGTTCAGCCCTGTTACTCCAACGTTATCACTGGCAGCTACTAAGACTGTCAGTGGTTGACCCACTCTTACTGGTGTGGAACTGAGGGTGAGATTAACTAGGGGTGCTTGTTCGTCACGTACAACGGCTAAATCGTAGGCTTGAGTGGTACTAGCGCCAAAGTTATCGCTGACATTGACTTGCACGCGGTAAGTACCTTGAGCATTTGGGGGCGCAGACCAAGTAATCCGCCCGAAATTATCTATGGTCATGCCCTCTGGACTCTCGGTTAAGGTAAAGGTGAGGGGATGGCGGTCAGGGTCATTGGCTTTGAGGTCGTAGCGATAGGTAGCCCCGGCGGTGACTGACTCTACAGGACGGGAGGTAATGACAGGGGAATTGTTGATTTGAACTGCCAAGGAGTAGGACTGGAGGGCGGCTGCACCTGTGGGATCTACGGCGGCAATTTGGATGGCATTGATACCGACTTGAGCATTAGTTGGTGTCCAAGTTAACAATCCCGTCTCAGCATCAATTGTCATGCCAGTCGGGGCTTTCAGCAATTGATAGGTGAGGCGATCGCCATCAGGATCACTGGCTGTGACGGCATATCGATAAACTTGTCCAGATGGGGCAGCAAATGTCGGTGTCGAGGTAATTTTGGGAGGATTATTAATGGTGGCTGCGGCAACTACTATCTGATACTGCTGGGTAGTTACAGCTCCTTGGGAATCGCTGACAGCTAAGGTAACTGTTTGTTGCCCAATTTGTCCTGGGGTGGGAATCCACTGGAGTAAACCACGTTGACGGTCAATCACCATTCCCTGGGGTGCTGCCAGTAACTCGAAATTTAAAGGATCGCCTGTGGCATCTTGGGCTTGTAGAGTGTAGGTATAAAGTTGGTTAACGGCGGCTGTGGTGATGGGGGTGGAAGTAATCACAGGAGGCGTGTTGATTCCCCGTACTGCCAAGGTGAATGTTTGCGTAGCCAAACCACCAAAGCTATCTACCAGTTGCACTACAACCTCATGCTGGCCGATTTGGCTTAATTGGGGCTGCCAACGAATCCTGCCCGTAGTGGCATCAATGGACATTCCCTCTGGTTTGGTTGCTAAATCCCAAACTAGCAAATCGCCATCGGGGTCACTGCCAGAGAGGTTGTATTCATAACTTTGATTAGCTGTGGCTGTTAACGTTGGCGTGGAAATAATTTGAGGTGATTGATTAGTTTGAGGTGTGAATTGACCGACAACAGCGATCGCAAATTCTTGGGTAGCTACTCCACCCCGGCCATCACTCACAGTCATCTTGACGGGGTTGACCCCTAACTGGTTGGGCTGGGGTTGCCAACTGATTAATCCTTGCTGATCAATTGTCATCCCTGCGGGGGCATTGCTGAGGCTAAAGGTGAGGGGGTCGCCGTTGGGGTCTGAAACTGCAACACTGTACAAATAATTGCTTCCCAAGGGGATAGTAGTTCTGGGTGTTGAGGTAATTTCTGGTGCAGCATTAGTAGCACTAGCTACAACCTGAATATCAAAGGTTTGAGTTGCTTCTCCACCCTTACCATCGCTGGCGGTGATTTGGACAGTTTGTTGACCAATTTGAGAGTTAAGTGGTGTCCAAGTAATTACACCACTATTAGAGTCGATATTAAGACCAGTAATTGCTGTATCTAAGCGGAAGGCGATCGCGTCTCCATCCGCATCTTGAGCGCGGATTTGATACTGGTAAGGTAATCCAGCAACAGCTTCCAGAACTGGAGAAGATGTAATCGTTGGAGCGTTATTCAGCGATACTACAGTGATGTCAAAGGCTTGTAAGTCAAGTCCACCATAGCCATCCCTGGCTCGTAAGACAATTGTATGGTTGCCTACTTGTGCGGCGGTTGGTTGCCAGAGTATAGACCCTGTTGTAGCATCGATGGTCATACCCTCTGGCTTTAAGGGCAAGTCAAAGGTAATTGGGTCTCCGTTGCCATCTGTTGCGTTGACATTGTAACGATAGACTTCCCCTGCAATAACTTGAGTGACAGGTGTTGTCTGGATGACAGGCGCTTGATTGTTAACATCCGGTGTCACAGCCAGGGTGAAAGACTGATTTGCTTCCCCACCTCGCCCATCCAGGACACGCAGCTTAACGCTTTGGTTGCCTAATTGTGCTTGAGTAGGTGTCCACGTAACTACACCAGTAGTACGGTCAATTGTTAACCCTTCTGGGGCTTCACTGAGGTAGTACGCTAGGGTATCATCATCCGGGTCAGTTGCTTGAACAGCGTATGTGTAGGGACGACCAATGGCGGTTGTAGTAACGGCAGTAGAAGTAATTGTTGGAGCTGTGTTTGGTTGACCTGTTTTAACGGTGACAATGTAATCTTGTGTAGAGCGTCCACCCCGACCGTCATCAACTTCTATGCTGAATTGATAGTCTCCTCCTTGAGCAGGTTGCCAGTGAATCCTACCTGTATTGGCATCAATGGTTGCACCCGTGGGTCCTTGGCGGAGACTATAAGTTAACGTGTCATTATCTGGGTCAACGGCTTGGGCAAGATAAAAATAATTATTGTTAATAGTTACAGGAATTGAGCCAAGAATGGTGCCGCTTTCTGGACGAACAAACAACAAATCGAAACTGCGAGCAATGCCATCTCCTGTCAACTTGGTATTAAAAGTAGCTGTCTGACCTGCACCGATACCAGAGATAGCACCAGTTAAATTCTCGAAAGATACTGTTGGGTCTGAGGCAATGACAGTAATTGGTAACTGTTCTAGAATCTCCCTAGCTTTAATATCAACAAAGGCTTGTGTGAAAGAAGTTGCTGTTAGTCCACCACTCCGCAGCTGATTTAAGTCCCATGCTGCACCCCCAGTTGCCAAAGCTAGGTCAATGTAGTCAGGTTTCGTATTCCCATCTCCAACTACAGAGCCAATAGCAGTTATAGTATATCCTCCAGTTCCATTGGCCAGATAAGCTTGGCTGGCAGAATCAACTCCCAGTACAGTTTGATTGTTAGTGTTGCGGAAATTACCATTGATCACCGCATTTAAAAGAGCCTGCTGGTTACTGAGGGCATTAAGAATGCTACTAAAGGTCAAACTTGGATCAGTATTATCTCTGTCTTCATCTGTGACTAAAATGAAATTAACGGCTGCACCAGGACGGAACGAAAGACCGTTCAATGCTGCATCGATACCGTCATAGCCGTCTTCTGTACCACCTGATGTTTGTAAAATTGTTGTTGATTCTGCGAAAGTTGCGGCATCAGCAAAGAAAAAGTCGCTGGTAGGTGCAAAAGATAACCTCTGTCCAGCTATTCCTGGTAAACGGTAGAGACTCACTGCCTGGGGAGAGTCGAGGCTACCAGTTGTGATAATGTCTGTAGATAATGTTGGTGCAGCACCCACATCAAGGACTTGGAATTTGTAGTCTGCTGTAGCTGCACCAATGCCATCAACAACTAAGCGATAAGTGCCTGTCTCTGTGAGGTAGAATGGCCCGCGATCGTCTTGGGTACGAATATCAAAAATTGTGTTGCCACTTGGACTAATGAGCTTTGTATTAAGGTTGCCAGAAATAGCTCCTAGTGAGTCATAGTATATTTGTTGCCCGACCGTACCAGTAAAGGTAAATTCATCCTGCTCCCCTGGTTTGGCAATGCTGCCATTAATGACAGTCCCTAAACTTAATGCTGTGGTGCTAGTAGCCGCATCCACTAAACTGAAGTTGTAGTTGACTGGTGTATTACTGTTACCTTGCAGTGCCAGGATGTATGTCCCGGTGTTGGCAATGACAAATTCGTTGTCTGAGTTAATAGAACCACTGGTGATTTGTTGGTTGGCTCCACCGTAAATCCGCCAACTCGCTCCCGTGGTGGAGCCTAAACCATCGAAGTATAAACGCTGTCCGCCATTGACTGAGAATTGGTAGAGTTGAGTGTTTCTACCAATGTCAAGGCTACCTATGATACTTGTATCCAGTACGAGACTATTAGCTGTGGCAGCATCTAATAACTGGAAGCTGTAATCACCAGTGTTGGCACTATTGCCATCTAAAACTAATCGATAATTTCCTGCTTCTGTAAGTGTGAACAGGTTAGTATCACTATTGGCACTGGTGCTAAAGACACTGGTACCACTGGGACTAATTAACTGTGCGGTGATGCCAGCAAGATTTCCCAGTGCATCGTAGTACAATCTCTGCCCGACTGTACCAGTAAAGGTAAATTCATCCTGCTCCCCTAGTTTGGCGATGCTGCCATTAATGACAGTTCCCAAACTCAATGCTGTGGTGCTAGTAGAGGCATCCACTAAACTGAAGTTGTAGTTAACTGGTGTATTGCTGTTGCCTTGTAGTGCCAGGATGTATGTCCCGGCATTGGCGATGACAAATTCTCTATCCGAGTTAACTGGACCTGTGGAGATTTGTTGGTTAGCTGCACCGTAAATCCGCCAACTCGCTCCTGTGGTTGAGCCTAAGTCATCGAAGTATAAACGCTGTCCACCATTGACTTGCAATTGATAGAGTTGAGTGTTTCTACCAGAGTCAAGGCTACCTGTAATTGCTGTATCCAGTACGAGACTATTAGCAGTGGCAGCATCTAGTAACTGGAAGTTGTAATCACCAGTGCTGGCACTATTGCCATCTAAAACTAATCGATAAGTTCCGGCTTCTGTAAGTGTGAACAGGCTAGTGTCACTGTTGGCACTGGTACTAAAGACATTGGTACCACTGGGACTAATTAACTGTGCGGTGATGCCAGCAAGATTTCCCAGTGCATCGTAGTACAATCTCTGCCCGACTGTACCAGTGAAGGTGAATTCATCCTGCTCCCCTGGTTTGGCAATGCTGCCATTAATGACAGTCCCTAAACTCAATGTTGTAGTGCTAGTCGAGGCATCCACTAACCGGAAGTTGTAGTTGACTGGTGTATTGCTGTTGCCTTGCAGTGCCAGGATGTATGTCCCGGTGTTGGCAATGACAAATTCTCTATCTGAGTTAATGGCACCACTGGTGATTTGTTGGTTATTTGCATTGTAAATTTGCCAACTCGCTCCCGTGGTTGAGCCTAAATCATCGAAGTATAAACGCTGTCCACCATTGACTTGCAATTGATAAAGTTGGGTTTGTCTCCCAGGCTCCAGGCTACCTATGATGGTTGTATCCAGTACGAGAGTATTGGCTGTGGCGGCATCTAGTAACTGGAAGTTATAGTCTCTGTTACTGGCTTCGTTGTTTTCTATGAACAGGTAATATGTCCCTGTTTCTGTCAGTGTTAATATTGCCTGGTCGTTGTCAGCGTTGCTACTGAAGATGTTGTTGCCACTGGGAATGATGACTCTGATGTTAACTCGGTCTTGGTCGTTTTCTAAGGCATCGTAGTACAGCTTTTGCCCTGGTGTGCCGTTAAAGCGATAGATTTTGGTGGCAAATGCTTCTATGGTTTCGTTGATTTGTTGATTGGTGTTGAGGTCTGTGGTGTTGGCTGTCAGGTCTAAAAGTTGGAAACTATAATCGCCTGTGCTGCTAGCATTTGTACCTCTGATTGTCAGGGTGTAGTTGCCTGATGTTGGTAGTGTGAATATGCCTCTGTCGTTGGAGGCGTTGGTGGTGAAGATTAATGTGTTGTTGCTGTCTCTTAGTTCTACTTGTATTTGGTCGTTATCTACGTCTTGGCTATCAAAGTATACGGGTAGTCCTGCTGGTGCTGTCAGGTTCAGAGTTACTTGCTCTCCTGCTGCTATTGTCCCGCTTTCTATTCTGCCCCATCCTGTTGCTGCTACTGGTGCGCTACTTGTATCTTTTACTTGGAAGCTGTAATTTACAGGAGTGGTGCTATTGCCTTGTACTGCTAACAAGTAAGTCCCACTCACAGGTAGCAATACTTGTAAGTCTACACTGAGAGAACTGTTAGCGATCGCCTGATTTCCCAACCCATAGAGAATCCAATTGCTACCTGAGACGCTGGCTAATGAATCAAATAATAAACGCTGTCCAAATATTCCCTCAAAACGATAGAGTTGGGTTTGTCTACCAGGGTCAAGGCCACCTATGATATTTGTATCCAGTACGAGACTATTAGCTGTGGCAGCATCTAATAACTGGAAGTTGTAATCACCAGTGTTACCACTATTGCCATCTAAAACTAAACGATAAGTTCCTGCTTCTGTAAGGGTGATGAGGCTACTGTCACTGTTGGCATTGCCACTAAAGACATTCGCACCACTGGGACTAATTAACTGTGCGGTGATACCACCGACATTTCCCAGTGCATCGTAGTACAATCTCTGTCCGACTGTACCAGTAAAGGTGAATTCATCCTGCTCCCCTGGTTTGGCAATGCTGCCATTAATGACAGTCCCTAAACTTAATGCTGTGGTGCTAGTAGCCGCATCCACTAAACTGAAGTTGTAGTTGACTGGTGTATTACTGTTACCTTGCAGTGCCAGGATGTATGTCCCGGTGTTGGCAATGACAAATTCGTTGTCTGAGTTAATAGAACCACTGGTGATTTGTTGGTTGGCTCCACCGTAAATCCGCCAACTCGCTCCCGTGGTGGAGCCTAAACCATCGAAGTATAAACGCTGTCCGCCATTGACTGAGAATTGGTAGAGTTGAGTGTTTCTACCAATGTCAAGGCTACCTATGATACTTGTATCCAGTACGAGACTATTAGCTGTGGCAGCATCTAATAACTGGAAGCTGTAATCACCAGTGTTGGCACTATTGCCATCTAAAACTAATCGATAATTTCCTGCTTCTGTAAGTGTGAACAGGTTAGTATCACTATTGGCACTGGTGCTAAAGACACTGGTACCACTGGGACTAATTAACTGTGCGGTGATGCCAGCAAGATTTCCCAGTGCATCGTAGTACAATCTCTGCCCGACTGTACCAGTAAAGGTAAATTCATCCTGCTCCCCTAGTTTGGCGATGCTGCCATTAATGACAGTTCCCAAACTCAATGCTGTGGTGCTAGTAGAGGCATCCACTAAACTGAAGTTGTAGTTAACTGGTGTATTGCTGTTGCCTTGTAGTGCCAGGATGTATGTCCCGGCATTGGCGATGACAAATTCTCTATCCGAGTTAACTGGACCTGTGGAGATTTGTTGGTTAGCTGCACCGTAAATCCGCCAACTCGCTCCTGTGGTTGAGCCTAAGTCATCGAAGTATAAACGCTGTCCACCATTGACTTGCAATTGATAGAGTTGAGTGTTTCTACCAGAGTCAAGGCTACCTGTAATTGCTGTATCCAGTACGAGACTATTAGCAGTGGCAGCATCTAGTAACTGGAAGTTGTAATCACCAGTGCTGGCACTATTGCCATCTAAAACTAATCGATAAGTTCCGGCTTCTGTAAGTGTGAACAGGCTAGTGTCACTGTTGGCACTGGTACTAAAGACATTGGTACCACTGGGACTAATTAACTGTGCGGTGATGCCAGCAAGATTTCCCAGTGCATCGTAGTACAATCTCTGCCCGACTGTACCAGTGAAGGTGAATTCATCCTGCTCCCCTGGTTTGGCAATGCTGCCATTAATGACAGTCCCTAAACTCAATGTTGTAGTGCTAGTCGAGGCATCCACTAACCGGAAGTTGTAGTTGACTGGTGTATTGCTGTTGCCTTGCAGTGCCAGGATGTATGTCCCGGTGTTGGCAATGACAAATTCTCTATCTGAGTTAATGGCACCACTGGTGATTTGTTGGTTATTTGCATTGTAAATTTGCCAACTCGCTCCCGTGGTTGAGCCTAAATCATCGAAGTATAAACGCTGTCCACCATTGACTTGCAATTGATAAAGTTGGGTTTGTCTCCCAGGCTCCAGGCTACCTATGATGGTTGTATCCAGTACGAGAGTATTGGCTGTGGCGGCATCTAGTAACTGGAAGTTATAGTCTCTGTTACTGGCTTCGTTGTTTTCTATGAACAGGTAATATGTCCCTGTTTCTGTCAGTGTTAATATTGCCTGGTCGTTGTCAGCGTTGCTACTGAAGATGTTGTTGCCACTGGGAATGATGACTCTGATGTTAACTCGGTCTTGGTCGTTTTCTAAGGCATCGTAGTACAGCTTTTGCCCTGGTGTGCCGTTAAAGCGATAGATTTTGGTGGCAAATGCTTCTATGGTTTCGTTGATTTGTTGATTGGTGTTGAGGTC
Organism: Nostoc sp. PCC 7524; assembly: GCF_000316645.1. Classification (NCBI taxonomy): domain Bacteria; kingdom Bacillati; phylum Cyanobacteriota; class Cyanophyceae; order Nostocales; family Nostocaceae; genus Nostoc; species Nostoc sp. PCC 7524. The sequence continues at coordinate 6,522,211 of NC_019684.1, read as the reverse complement.
TGTGGTGTTGGCTGTCAGGTCTAAAAGTTGGAAACTATAATCGCCTGTGCTGCTAGCATTTGTACCTCTGATTGTCAGGGTGTAGTTGCCTGATGTTGGTAGTGTGAATATGCCTCTGTCGCTGGAGGCGTTGGTGGTGAAGATTAATGTGTTGTTGCTGTCTCTTAGTTCTACTTGTATTTGGTCGTTATCTACGTCTTGGCTATCAAAGTATACGGGTAGTCCTGCTGGTGCTGTCAGGTTCAGAGTTACTTGCTCTCCTGCTGCTATTGTCCCGCTTTCTATTCTGCCCCATCCTGTTGCTGCTACTGGTGCGCTACTTGTATCTTTTACTTGGAAGCTGTAATTTACGGAACCTGCTGTAGCACTACTATTGATGACAATAATGTAACTGCCATCATGTGCTAGTTGCACTGTCAAAGGTTGTACTACTGTGCCAAAGTTAGAACTAGCAAACAACTGGTTACTAAAACGTGATAGAGAAAGATTGAAATTACCACCGATATTAAAGAGGTGTCCTGGTTCACGACTCCCAGCTCCACCAAAACCAGCTAAAGCATAGCGGTTAGAACTGATGCCTTTGGCTTGCAAAGCGGCTTCTAAGTCTTGCACCATACCTGCGAGCCAATCGTGTTCACCTGCCATTGAACCCGATTCATCTACAACAAAGACGATATCGGCAGAACCAGTTGATTGACCCCCTGTAGGTAAGGTTAAAGCAACGGTTTGGGTGGCTGTTTCGCCTAAAAGTAAAGTTAGGTCAATGCCGTTAAGATTAACGTTGCCACTTGGTGAATTACTAATGCCAGGCAGATTATAGTTGGTGACTGGTGTGCTGACAAAAATAGGATTGCGATTACCAACTTCAGCCAATGACAGAATTTGATAAATCTGCAATGCTGTACCACCACGACCATCTGCAACCTGCAACTGCACGTCTTGAAGACCTAGCTGGTTGTTTTGAACTTGCCAGCGAATTAACCCTGTATTGGAGTCAACTGTCATCCCAACAGGTGCAGACAGCAATGAATAGGTTAAAGTATCACCATCTGGGTCAGTAGCAACTGCCTGATACTGATATTCGTGATTGACCTTAGCATCAACAATAGGAGTAGATGTAATCAGTGGCGAACGATTAGGTGGAGGTGCAATTACACCCAACACAAAATTTTGCTGGTCAACACCCCCGCGACCATCTTCTACTTGTACTGTAACTGTATAGTTACCCACTGCATTAGCCGCAGGTGTCCAACTAATCTTTCCTGTCGCTCCATCAATTACCATTCCTTCCGGAGCTACCAACAGTGAATAAGTTAATGTGTCATTGTTGGCATCTTCCGCTTTGGCTTCATAGACATAAGCTTTACCCGCCAATGCTTCTACATCAGGTTCACTGACAAACTCTGGTGCGATATTTAACTGTCCTAAGAATACTAACTCATAGTCAAATTGTGTCTGTTGTGGATTGAAGAAACTGATAGTCCGAGCTAGTGTCTGTTCGTTGGGGTCGAGGCTACCATCAGCCACTAAATTGCTTAAATTGAAGAATGGCAAGCCTTCTGGTGTCAGTCCATCTGCTCCCACTACCTGCACAGATGGGTCACTTAAGGATTTAATGGCTACAACTAAGGGAGCATCAACTATATAAGTACCTGCATTCCGAACAGCGATATCAGCATATAAAAGCTTAGTATCTTCATTAAATGATGTGCGCTGGTATTCTGGGCTAAAACTACTGGTAACATCTGAGAGTAGTTGAAAATTAATCGATGCGTTGATCGCAGCTAAACTTAACTCTGGAGTGGCTATAACAGGTGTAATTCCCTCTGCTGGTGAGATTTGGATATTACTGAGGCGGACAGTAGTATTGGTATCACTATCATTATTGACTAACCGGAAAATTACTTTTGCTGAACCCGGTGCTAATCCTGCTAAATTCACCTTGACTGTCTGACCTTCTATAGTTGCGCCAGCAGCTAAAGCTACACCTTGGCTTTCAGTAATATTCAAGAAAGCGTCTCGATTAGCTTGAATTGTATGTACCAAGGAGTTACCTTGTGTATCCACTAAGGCAACTTCAAACGCATCTTTTATACTATCTGGATCTGTTGTATCAAAATTGAGGTCGCTGTAAGTAAAGCTGAGAACTGATGTGGTATCAGGGATGGTGATGATTTGCTCGTAATTCCTTAAGAAGAAGTTATCTTCTCGTAGCACAATTCCAGAGGAATTAACTATCACTTGTAAGTTGTTATTAGTAGTTAAAGCACCACCACTACCGCTATTACCTAAATCATTTACCGTGAAGGTAATGGTATCGTTACCACTAAAATTGGGATTGCCACGATAAGTTAAACCCGCTATTGCTTGGTTAATTGCGGTGAGAGTCCCGGTGAAAGTAACGTTACTGTCAGCGTTACCATCTCCTGCGGTAAAAGTAAGTCCAGTGGTTTGACTAAGAGTTAATACCCCCTGATTTGCAGTCACAGTTACTTGTAACTCTCCACCACCAGCATCAACATCGCTGATACTGATACCAGTAATGATTAAATCAGTATTCTCTGCCACAAATTGCGCTTGGGGAAGAGCAATTACAGGTGCTTCATTGACATTTGTAATATCAATATTAAAAATCTTCTCAAAGAACAATCCCCCAGCATCTGTGGTTTTTACACGGATACTGTAAACAGACTTCGTTTCAAAATCCGGCGATTCATTAATTCTGAGTTCGTTATCAACTATGGTAAATGCAGTATTATCTGTGTCACCTTCACCAGTAACTAAGGTGTAAGTGTGAATATCACCAGCATCTGGATCTGTAGTGGTGAATGTACCAATGATGCTATTATCTGGAACATTCTCGGCACTACTCGCTGGAGTCAGATTCAAATTTGTCGGTGCGGCGTTGACTTGTGGAGTGAGGCGTTGGAATGTTTGACTAAATTCTCCTCGATTTCCTGCTAAATCTGTCGCCACTACAGTAAACAGATTACTTCCCTGACTCAGTGAGATATTAGCAAAGGTAAACTCTCCTAAATCATTGGTAGTGCTGCTCACTCCCGTAGGTTGCAAGGATACAGTTAAATTAGCTTCTGTTGTCCCTAGCAAATTGACTTTCTCAAATGTGGTTTGCAAATCACCCACTGGGGCAGAATCAAAGTTCGGGTCAAGTTGCAAATCTAAAATTGGTGCGGTTGTGTCTAGTACAAAGTCAAAGCTGTAGACATTGGAAATATTGCCTTTAATATCTTGGGCTTGCAGTTTTAACGTGTATGCACCATCATTGAGACTACCGCCGTTAATTTGTCTTAACTGTGCAGAAGTCAGACTAAAACCGCCATCTGAATTGAGGGTGTCGAAAATATCTACCGTGACTGGTTGATTATTTAACCCAGCTTTGAGACTGACGAGATTGCTGGTTGCAGTTACTTTACCGTTAATTGTTGGGTCAAAGGTGAGGCGATCGCTGGGACTTACTCCTGTATCATTGACTAAGCTGGCTTCTATCTGTGGCGGTTCTCCTGGATTGGGAATGAAGTGATTGGGGTAGCTGCTTAAGTCATTTGGCGTAACATTTTCTACATATATATATGGTCTGGCGGCTAGAGATCCTTTACCATCACTATCGAGGAGAATGATTGTACCACCTGTGTATGTGCCGAATTGGATATATCCATCGGCAATGGGATTAAATCCTTGATAGCCAACACTTGTCAATACTACACTCAGGTCAATCACATCCTGGCGTAGTTCAAAGTCTTTGATAATATCGCCTGCATCCCTGATGCTTTGGTAAACGAATATATCAGCACTACTACCACCTGTAATGATATCTGCACCAAAACCCCCAATGATGCGATCGCTTAATGCTGTCCCTGTTAAAATATCTCGTCCACCTGTACCGATAATTTCGTTAACTGATGGTTCTACCAGTAAGGTTTGACTCTTGATGGCGATGCTGAAATCTGGTGATAGGGGGGTGGGTGTAATTACCGGAATATTTAGTTCTTCCATCCCATCAAATCTTCCCAATTGCTCTGGTGACGCTAATGGAGATGGCGCTAAGACTGGAGATGGCGCAAGGTCAAAAACGTTAATTTCGGTATACATTGGGGATTCTCACCCTCTAAGCTAGTTACATCACAATGAGGCAGCATTTACACTTTTTCTGAGGTACTGTTTGATTGATGGTGTGAATGCCGCCAATCATTACTATTTGTCAATGGTGAATCAACGTTGATGACAAAAAGCCATGTAAATCCGTAAAAGTGATGTAATCAGCTTTCCGTATTTATATGGGTACAAATAAAAATTAGTGTTAGTTTGCGCTTAACCATATGAAATTATACTGAGTCAGCCGCAAAGCTTATGTGAATTATTGATAAAGAATAGCTAAATAGTTTGGTGAAGATACTTAAGGGCTTAATCATACTTAACCCACAGTATATGTCTAGGCGATCGCTCAAGTCTCTGCCTGGCATTGATATATTAATAGCGATCGCATAACCATTAATTGTGACTACGTAAATCCTCTTAAAAATCGAATTTCGGTATAAGTATAGTATAAAGATTAGCTAATACCAATTCACGAAAAGCCTGATACAAATAAAGCATCAAGAATAAAATCCCAACCTGTGATAGAAGCAACAACTGATGTGTTTAATTGTTCCAATCGCTTCCAGATAAATTCTCTTAATTCATCTAAATTTGAGAAGCTTTCCCAAGTTAGATGCCTTTTAACTTCTTCCCACAATCTTTCTATTGGATTAACTTGAGGTGTATGTGGAGGTTGAAATAACAAAACTATGTTTTCTGGTATTTTCAGATGCTGACTTAAATGAAAAGCCCCATTGTCTAACTGAAGAATATGAATATCTTGAGCATAAGTCTGGGAAAATTTTTCTAAAAAATATTGAAACAGGCTGTATTCAAATGAGAGAATTCCCAGATAAAATACTCTCCAGTTAAGGGTTCCACTAATCCATATAAGTAAAAATTATCCCGCTTCCATTGCATAATGCCGATGGGCTTGACTCCTTTTTTAGTAATTAGTCTCCCAGCTTCAGTCTTCAATCCCACACGGCTTTCGTCCCCACACCAATATCTCATTGTTTTTTGCCTATCTACTGGTGCTATGACGTGTTTTTTATTACTTCTAGGTATTGTGGCAGTTTTTTTAAATTCTGATTCTGCTTCGCTATCGTATTTAATACCTACTGCTCGCGGCACTTTTAGCTTTGCTTTCATTTGATAGCGCACTGTATCATGTACTACTTTATATGATGCTTCTATCCCTTCTACTGCTTTTAACCATGTTCGGATTTCCTCATAACTTTTGAATCCCTCCGATTCTTGAAGCTCTTTGTCTAGCTGCTCTCTTACTTGTAAGCTAATTATTGCAGGTCGCCCTGGACTCTTTAGAGTTGTTAATAGACCCTTGATTCCCGACTCTTGATAATTTTTTAACCATCTTTGTACCGTTACCCTTGCCCTTCCTACTACCACCGCTACATCTTGTATTGTTTTCACTTGTCCTATTTTCAGCAAATACAAAGCTTGAATCCGTTCAAAACTTGATGCTGTTTTTTGTTTTAAGAGCAACTCATGTAATTCCTCTACTGACTCTTTTATTTCTACTTTGGTTACTCCAGCCATCTTTGCTCGTTAATATTTATTCCTTATTTATCTGTATCATACTTTTCGTGAATTGGTATAAAGACTTGTTTTTTTTCACTTCATTATGGTGGAAGCTTAGATAACCACCAGCTTTTACATCCCAAATTTTTGTCTACTTTTAGTGCATAGGTACTATTAAAATAACTATCCCATAAATACAAAAACCCTTGCAAGGCTTATCTCACAAGGGTTTTAGTCGTTAAGCGGGCGGCGGGAATCGAACCCGCATTAATAGCTTGGAAGGCTATAGTTTTACCACTAAACTACGCCCGCAATTTTTAACCCTATTAATATAGCACTATTTGATTTAAGATTCAAGTCCCTAATTAGCTTTTACAGACTCAATGGTGATCCATATATAACAATTACTCAAGTCTATGGGTTTACCATCGCGGCTTTGAGATGGGAGACAGCTTTCGTTCCTCATCACCTCGTTGATCAGTTGCTCGTATAAACTTTTTTCACTTTGTAAGCTAGCTGGTTCGATGCCTAGAACTACGGCTTGCTGGAAGTTGCCATTTTGATCAATGACTAAACTAGCTAATAACTTTGCAGGCTGAAGCTTAGAATTGTTAGGAAGATAGCTAGGATCTAGAGTTTTTGTCTGACTGCCCTGGTATACAGCAAAAACATCAGGTAAGTCATTATCTCCGATTTTCCCCTCCTGTATGAGTTGGCGCACTTCAGTGTCCGCGATAGGAAACACAGTAGCTATAGATCCGCCAACAGTTGGAGTCGGTGAATTGCTCCCAGATGGAGTATTGGGAGTGTCAGGATTAGATGAATTATGATCACTTGAATTACTAGCATTTTCTCCATTGGAACTGGATAAATTGTCTACAGGAGAATTACTTGCGGTTTCTCCACTAACATCAGAATTATCATCACTGGAATCACTAGCAGTTTCTTCATCCAGAGTGCGTGGTGTTTTCTCTTCTACTGCTTCTGACTCGGCGAGTTGTTCTGGCGTAAGAGATGGGATATTTGATGGTAATGGCGTTCCCTGCCCCAGTTCGATATCTTGACGACGATTCCAAGGCAGTTCATTCAATGGAACTATGGCTGTTGGTGATGGAGTTGGTTGTGTAGTTTCTGGTTGGGATTGTGGAGTTGGCTGTGTAGGTTCTGGGGTTGGTGTAAAGGTAGTGTCTGGTTGAGGAAATGTTTCTTCCGTAAAGGCTTGTGTATTGGGTGGAGATGTATTGCTACTGTTTTCTTGCTGAACGCTACCACCAATATTTAAACCTTGCTCCTGTTGATTTGTAGATGTGGGTGGTGCTGCTGCTTGTTTAGTTGCTGGTGGTGGTGATTGTGGTTTGGTGGTTGATGACTGAGGTGAAATTTCTATCAACTCAATGGGAGCGATCGCTTGGCTTTGTTGGGGAAACCAAAATCTCAAGGTATTAGACGATCGCATCCACCAAAAGGCTAGCAAATGCAGAGACAATGAGCCTATAGCTACAGCCATCCACAACCCTGGGGGATCTTGATGTCGTCGCCAAACTTGGGCTGAAATGGGAGTTTTATCCGCAACCGATGTTGTCATATTAAATTTGATACCAAATATCTTCCGGTGCTTTGACTCACACTTTAATTGTTAAATTTGGTGTTACAGCAAAGGTTAAAACTGTTTCATCAACTCCTTTGAGTTTGAGTGGACTACCCTTAGTGATTTCTTCATCCTGTAAATAATCCGCCACGGCAGCCGACACCAAAATAGTACCGGGAACAGCAGCAGCTTGCAATCTCGCTGCAATATTCACACTAGGCCCGATCGCAGTATAATCTGCTCTCTCAGCACTACCAAACATTCCCACTACAGCCGTACCTTGGTGAATACCACAACGGAATTGCACTCCACCACTGTTATCAGCATCAAATATACCTTGGTCTCGCCATCTCTGGTTTAACTGAGCCAAGGAACTGTGCATGGCTCTAGCCGTATTCACAGCGCGGCGCACCTGTTCATTTGGTGTTAGTTCTTCTGGCGCTCCATATAAAGCTAAAATAGCGTCCCCCATAAATTTATCCACGGTGCCGCCATTATCAAACACCGCTTTTGTCATAGATTCTAAATATTCATTCAACAATTCTGCTACCCTTCGGGATCTGAGGGTATTAGCTAATTGTGTAAAACCCACAATGTCACTAAATAAAACTGTAATTAAGCGTGGTTCTGGTCGCAAATCCAAGCTCAAAGAACCCGCAGCCGCTTTTGCCACCAATGCTGGTGGCAAAAATCGTTTGAGAACTGATTCTGTCAAGTAAGTGTTGAGTTCCAAAACCCGCCTTTCATTTTCTTTCAAGGCTAGAAGATTGCGAACCTCCGCTAGAAGTTCCCGATCATTAAATGGTTTGGCTAAATAAGCATCGGCTCCATGTTCTGTGCCTTCAATGCGGGTTTCTTCATCAACTTTAGCTGTCAGTAAGATGATGGGTGTGCCTTTGAGCTTTTCTTCACTCCGGATCATCCGAATCATTTCTAGTCCCGTCACCATTGGCATCATTAAGTCCGTAACAATTAAGCTAGGAGCAATTGTTTGTGCTTTACCAAAGCCTTCATAACCATTTCGCGCTGTCTGAACTTGATAACCACTGCGGCGGAGGATATCAGATACATAGGTTCGCAAATCTGGGTTGTCATCTACAACTAAAATTGAGTGCTGACTATCGACGTTTGTAGATGCGGCTGTTGCTTCTGGCTGAGGATTCTGAGTTTCAGTAAGTAGTGATAAATTAATACTTTCTATATGTTCCGTAGTTGACTCTACCAGTTCTAAATCAGCCAATTCCACATAAGCGCGGCTAGTATTGATTTCAACTGGGGTATCGGAGACTTGTTGTGTGGGTAAATGTGTATTACCTACAACCAGCCATAAGTTAAAGGTGGTGCCTCTACCGTAGACTGATTCGACTGTGATTTTGCCACCATGCAGTTCTACTAATTCTTTAACTAGAGCTAAACCTAAACCACTACCTTCATAGGAGCGATTTTCTGAGCCTTCAGCTTGGCGAAATCGCTCGAATAATTGCGGAATCTGCTCTTGAATAATCCCAATTCCTGTATCTTGTACTTGCAATATGCAATGGTTGTCTTCTGGTTGGAGTTTGACGCTGATGGAGCCACCTTCAGGTGTAAACTTCATGGCATTTGACAGCAGGTTGTAGACCACTTTGTCAAATTTTTCCATATCTAAGTACACTGTGGGGCATGGATTCAATTCTGCCACCAGATGTAGTGATTTTTTCTCACAGTAGGGACGAAATGACTCGACTATTTGACTAACAAACTCGACAAGATCACAGGGACGGAAACTGGGTTGCATTCTGCCAGCATCGAGGCGTTGTAGATCCAGTAGTTGATTGACGAGTCTGAGCAAACGCCGGGAGTTACGCAAGGCGATCGCACTTTGGCTATAAGATAATCCCTCGCCTGTATTGACAGCTGACTCTAATGGCCCTTGAATTAAGGTGATCGGAGTGCGGAATTCATGGGAAATATTTTGAAAAAACTCGGTTTTTTGTTTATCTAATTGTAGTAAACGCTCGGCTTGCTCACGAGTTTTTTGGTATAAGTGTGACTGCTGAACGGCGATCGCGGCTTGTGCGGCTACGGCTTTGGCTAACTCAATATCAGATGCGAGCCACCGTCTAGCTTGGCAACTTTCTCGCAGGGTGATACTACCAATACATTTGCCATCAGCGACTAAGGGAACAACCATGAGCGATCGCGCTGCCATTTTTCCAAGTAAATCAAACCCTTGGATATCTGAGGTAAAATGGCTCAAATCAGCAATAACTACAGGCTCATGGGTTCGCAATATGGCTTGCAGAATCGGATTTTCTAAAATTGGTACCTGTGATTCCGGTAATTCCCATAACTCATGTTTGATTGGTGAGTTGGAATTATCTAAATTGTGAGAGCTATCATACAAGCCCACACATTGGACATACTCATCTTCCTCTGTCCATAAAGACAAGACACAGCCATCCACTTGTAAAGCTTGTCCTAGTTGTTGAGTAATAGCTGCAAAGATATCTTGCGGATTCAGACTAGAGCGAATCGCTGTGGTAATTGTATTAATTAAGGCTTCTCGCTTGGCTAGCGATCGCACTTGCTCGTAGGCGTAGGCTTGCGACAGAGCCAGAGCTGCCTGATCTGCCACCATCAACACCAGCTGCACCTCATCTTTTTCCCAAACGCGAGCTTGATGACACTGATGCAGTGCTAACACTGCCATCAACTTTTGTTGCCAAATTAGGGGTACTACTAAACTAGAGCAGATGTGAGCAGAAGCAAAAGCAGTGGCTCGTTTTTCTAGTTCGGGGGTATCTCCATGAATGCGCTCATCACCTACTACATCATGAATGATCTGTACCTCGCGGGTTTCCCACACAGTATCAGCTAGAAGTAGCTGGGTACGGGTTTCCTGGCTAGAGCTATACTCTGGTGCAACTTTCTGGTAAATAAACCCTTCATCTACTAATTGCTCATCTTGGAAGGGACGTAATAAACAAACATCCACCTCTAACATATGACCTACTGTATCGGCGATCGCTTGTAAAATTTGTCGATAGTCTAAGGCACTGCGAATTGTATTTGTCACAGTGTTCAGTAGTGACTCTTGACGTAGGGTACGGGTGAGTTCACGAGTCCGAGCTTTGAGGACATTATGAGTATCCAGGGCTTGACGAACTACAGCTTTGAGTTCTTCCGCTTCCCAAGGTTTGGTGACATATTTGAACACCTTACCCGCATTGATTGCTTCCACCAAGTCTTCGACATCAGTGTAGCCCGTTAAAATAATCCGAATAATATCTGGATATTGAGTTGCCGTCAGGCTTAAAAATTCGGTACCACTCATGATCGGCATTCGCTGATCAGAGATGATCACTGCAACCTCTCCCTCTTGCGCCAGCAAGTCCAGAGCCGCAGGGCCAGATGTTGCCCTCAGCACCTTATAGTCGCGATAGAAGGTGCGGTAAAGCAAGTCAAGGTTGTCGGGTTCATCATCAACAACCAAAATTTTCGGCTTACTGTTTACTTGGGATTTCATGCACCGCTTTCCTGCTGTAATGGCAGTCGGATAAAGGTTAATCTGATCAGGGAGTTAGGTTGCTGAGTCAGTAGAAAGCAGAACTTTGTTACCAATAAGGCTATTGGGCTACAAAACTGCTGAGTGTAGAAGCATCTATTCACAGTAATTTGCCTCAATGGCTTGTGTGGACTGCCATTTGTGCTAGTGCAGTGCAATTAGGTTCATCACGAGTTTTTGTGTTATTGATTGGATACTGACCAAATTTGGTTTCACCTCCGACAACAATTTTCCAATACCATATACAGCGATCAAGCCTAGCTACAAGACTAGATGAAGCTGCATATTAAGTTTTCCCGTTGTGGTTGTTGCACTAACAATTTTAAGTAAATTTTATTTCTACCAGTTATGGTGGAGTCATCAGTCTGACAAACATAAGTCCTCATACTAGGTATATTGTTAGACCAATATATTTTGCCAGTTTAACGCTCAAAAATATTATTCGGACAAATGATATGACCAGGGAGGCGAATCAGTGCCAGAATGGGGGATGTAGGGGCAATTGACTCTATACCTGAATACTGAGAATTATTTAATACGCTCTTAATTATGTGTTTTACTTTTCTTTAGATAGGCATTTTTCGTTATATTAAACTAATTTATTGGTTTTGGTGGTGTTATCGTTGTTTATTGTAGTCATACTACCGTCAGCAGGCGATCGCTGGTTTTATGGTTATAAAAGAATAATAATTTTCTAGTTTTTGGACTTTAACTGGTAACTTGTAATGTTGAAAGTCTTAGCTATGCAAAAGCTTACAACTCAAGCAGTTTTTTAAGTTACTAGACCTTTAATTTGTTAAATTTTACAATCTAATCTTGATTTTTCCATAGTTTGTCCATTGTTTTAGGATATTTGAGAAAATTTTCATTGCAAAATATTAATACTAAACTAGCCTTGACAAATTGGTTCTTTGACCCATTACAAAACAAAAAAGTCACTGCTTCGTCGGAGGCAGGTTTCTACCAACTCCAAGTTCGTAGTGCGACAGTTGCTGATTTGACTGGTATTGCCCAAATTATTGCAGAAAGCTTTCACTCTCAGGATGGTTTATGGCGATGGGCTTTTCCTCTGCTCCGTTTGGGTATTTACGAAGATATTAGACATCGCCTATCATCTTTAGCACCCCATCACAGTTGTTTGGTGGCTGTCCACACTACTGCTAATGGCACTCAAGAATTAGTGGGTACTGTAGAAATAGGTGCGCGTTTCAGCAATTCCGGCACACAGGTGAGCAGGAATTTCCTCTACCTCTCGAATTTAGCAGTTCACCCCCAATATCGTAGGCATGGGATAGCATCAAAATTACTTGTTGGCTGTGAACAGGTATCACAGGATTGGGGGTTTCACGACTTGTATCTTCATGTTTTAGAAAATAATTATCAAGCACGACAGCTATATTTCAAACTGGGATATCAGGTACACAAAGTAGAATCTAATTGGAATTTCTTTGGGCTGAAAAACTCTCGGCAGATTTTATTGCATAAACACCTGAAGCAAGATTCAACTATCTAAATTTTCTTTGGCAAAGTTTTTGAAGCAGCTAGTTGTGTATGATCGATGAAAACTTGCATGATGATGATTTTTGGTAACTCACGCATCAACGAAATCTACAGGCATATATTCAACCGAAAATTGTATGTGCAGTTTTTCAGGTAAACAAATCAGCACAATACCTTACTAATTTGGCTAAATAAGATGGGTGTTTCTAAAATATGCAGTACATAGCTAGATTCGTGCTATCCCCTGAGTTGACAATAGGTACCAGCAATGTGATATCACCTCAATAAGCGGCAACGGATATCATGAATTTTGCTATTACTGAGTTCTATATACTCAATTTTTATAAATCATTAAGGCTGGTATTTTAAAAATTTCATGGCAAAATATTATGTTGGTGTGAACATGATATGTGCAGCATTTGTAATCTAAATTCTCTCAAATGTCTCAAAATATAAAAGCTAAACTATAATGGTAGTATCAGTAAATTTACGTTGAAAAACATTTCAATCCTTATAATAACTTATCATTTCAGATATTCATCTTTATAGAAACTTTAAGAAAATTTGAGTTTAATTTGAAGACAAATTCATTTAAATCAAATAGAATGTGATCACTCAACGATTGAATCACATCTGTTGATTTATATCTTAGTTACAACTGACTAAAAGATTCTTCTTACTAAGAAAAATCAAAAAGTGGGGTGGATTTAATAGAAATTTTCCACCTGAAAACAGCAAATCTACTCAATTTATTCAAAAGTTTGAGCAAACATGGATAGCGAAAAACTCCGCCGCTATCAAGTTACTATGGTATCAACTTACTTCTCTGACACAAGTCGCCTTGAAAGTTTTGTAGTGCCGAATGGAACTGAGCAATCATATGGCTCAGATGTTCTGACACGTTTGCATAGTGGAAAAGTTTTTATTGTCAATAGTCGTAGGCGGAATGGTCTCATACTCTTTAAACGCTACCATGCAGAATTTGCTGGGCCAGGAGCATCAGTTGGGGGAGATTATGATTGTGATTGTCAATGGGTAATTCCAATAGGAAACTTGTCTTTACTGACACCTGAAACTTATGAAGAGCGTCAGAAAGCTTTCTTAATTAGGCGACAGTGGATTAGGTTAATTAAACAGATTACAGAAGATCCTGTTCCTCAGCATCGCGTGCAGAAGATTTTGGATCAGTTTGAGCAATATTTTCCATCAGAAATGGTTGCGAATATACCTAATATTGCCTTTGCTTTATTGGTGGGAGTGCTACCTCAAACGGTTGGTATGGTGCGCCGTTGGGGTAGCAATGTAGATTGAAAATGGGCATTGGGTATTGGCTATTGAATTGTTAAAGCTGCTTGTATGCGGTTAAGTGTGCGTAAATTTTCTTCAGGTGTACCAATAGTTATTCGTAATCCGCCACTAATTGCACGTACAAGAGTGCCTTGGCTTTTGAGTTGTTGATGAAGATTATTTAAAGTATTGTCTGGTGAGTGAGAGTTACTGGTTTGGAGACGCACGAAAATAAAGTTAGCAGAACTATCGGCAACTTGTAATGCTGGGTGTGGCGATAAAGCTGCAATTAGTTTGGTGCGCTCATTCAATGTTTGAGGAATTGAATCCAGCAACAGTTGACGATTTTGTAAAGCAACTAATGCAGATGCAATTGAGAAACTAGGGAGATTGTAGGGTAAGCGGACTTTTTCTAAGATAGCGATCGCTTCAGGATGAGCTATGGCATAACCAACGCGCATAGCGGCTAACCGGAAAGCTTTGGAAAAGGTACGTAGAATTACCCAATTGGGACGCTGTGCTAACTCACTAACTAAAGTTGTTTGACTAAATTCAAAGTAAGCTTCGTCAATTACCACCAAAATCTCCTCACTGAGACTGCTTAACCAAGTTAACTCATCAGGAGTTAAGGGATTAGCTGTGGGGGAATTGGGATGAACAACAAACACTACCCGAATGGGAGGATTTTGAGTTTGTGCGATCGCAGACTGAGCCTCTGTTAAGTTAATTTCAAAGTTGTGGGGATTTCTAGAAACTGTCACTACGGGAATACCCAAAGTTTGTGCCAAAATCCCATACATGGAAAAAGTAGGATTGGCAACCAGAATTGAGCCTTCCCCTTTTAAACAGGTGGCAATTAATAGAGAACGAATTAATTCATCGGAACCATTACCCACAGATATATTGTCAGCCGTAAATAGCGACGAAATACCAGCCGACTCATTAACGTATTGAGCGATCGCATTTTTCAGTGACTCATGTCCACCATCGGGGTAACGATTGGTTTCTATCACCTGTTGATAAGTCCAAGCCAACTTTTGTTTTAACTCAGATGGCAAATCGTAAGGACTTTCATTAGTATCCAGGCGATCCAACTGCGCTGGTACTGCGGCAGATGTATCACTACTGGGGTGTGGTTTATAAGCGTTAAATTGGGCTAAATCTGAACGTATAAAAGAAAGCATAGTTTTAGTCAATAGTTAATAGGCAATAGGCAATAGGCAATAGGCAATGGGCAATAGGCAATAGGCAATGGGCAATAGTCATTCTCCCCTGCTCCTCTGCTCCCCTGCTCCTCTGCTTCCTCATCTCCTAATCACTGTGAGAGTCTATCATTCTACCGCTTCCGGGTAACTGACAGAAATGGTGGATGGCTTGCCAAATTTCTTCGGTGACATTACCTAGGGAGTGATCGCTGTCGAGTTCGACTAAATTTACCCAAGGGCGCGATCGCTGGAAATCTTGACTGGCGGTAATGGGGATGACTTCATCTTGTTTGCCATGCAAAATTAAGGTGGGGATGGGACGTTGTAGGAGTGCTTCTTGATATTGATCTGCATCTGTCACGAAATTGTAACTTAAAGGTAGCGATCGCCCTTCGCCATAGTGGTGAACCATGATCTGCTTTTCTTGTTGCCAACGCTGTACTGCTTCATTGCCTAACTTGGGCAACCAATGAGATAAAAAACCAAAAGCTGGGGCTAGTAATATTAAGCGTTCTACTTTTAAATATTGCTGTCCTAAGTGAGCAGCAGTCAACCCACCCAAGCTTGAGCCAATCAGCGTTACTGGAGCAGAATCATCAGGAAATGCTGTTGTTACTTGTTGAATTTGACGAGTGATTGTCAATTGGGAGAATTCCCCAGCATTGAGATCAGGAATTGTTAATGGGATCTGAAATTGAGCAAAGCGATCGCTAATATCTTGTGCTTTGGCAGACTTCGGACTGGAAGCAAAACCATGTAGGTAAATGTAATGGATAGACATGAACTAATTGTTTTGACTATTGCCTATTGCCTATTGCCTATTGACTATCGCATAGTCACAAATTCTTCGGCGGCGGAGGGATGAATCCCGACAGTAGCATCAAAGTCTTGTTTGGTTGCGCCCATTTTGACAGCGATCGCTACACCTTGGATAATTTCGGCGGCATCTTCGCCCACCATGTGAGCGCCTAGAACCTTGTCGGTGTTGGCATCTACTACCAATTTCATCATTATGCGCTCTTGTTTACCTGTCAAGCTGTGGTACATGGGACGGAAGCGGGTGCGATAAATGGTTACTGCGTCACCGAGTTTTTCCCGTGCTTGAGTTTCAGTCATGCCAACTGTAGCTGCTTGTGGGGTGGAGAATATGGCTGTCGGCACGGTTTCATGACTGAATTGGCGGCGCTGGTTGCCAAATTCACTATCAGCAAAAGCGCGTCCTTCGCCAATGGCTACGGGGGTTAGGTTTAAGCGATCAGTAACATCGCCGACAGCAAAGATATTGGGTTGATTGGTTTGACTATATTCATTCACAGCGATCGCGCAGGTAGTGCAGTATCCCGGTTCTTCTACGGAACTAGGAACAACATCAACCCCAGCGTTTTGTAAACCGAGTCCTTCTACATTGGGATATCGGCCTGTAGCCACCAAGCAGACATCGGCAATTACTGCTTCTTCATGTTCTCCAGATAACTTTAACCGCAAACCTTCTGGCAGTTTTTCAATGGCTGTCACCTCAGTATTGGGGACAATTTTAATACCGTGATTGCTCATCCCTGCTTGAATATCTGTGCGGATGTCTTGATCAAATCCTTGCAAAATGAGGTGATTACGGACAATATGTGTTACCTCAGATCCCAAACCGCGCATGATGCCCGCAAATTCTGTACCGATATAACCAGCACCAATGATGGCGATGTGTTTTGGTTGTGTTTTTAAATGGAACATTTCGTTGGAGGTAATGCCGTATTCCATCCCTGGTAAATCTGGTTTGCTTGGTCTACCACCAACAGCAATTAAAATTTTATCAGCTGTAATTTTACGGTCATTAATTTCTATGGTGTGGGGATCTAGTAAGGTAGCATAACCAGGGATCAGTTCTACCCCTGCTTTTTCTAAAAGACTGATGTGCAGTTGTGAAAGTCGTCGGACTTCCTTGTCGATGGATGTAATGAAATGCTCCCAGTCCAAACGGGGATGATCTACTGTCCAACCGTAACCTGCGGCATCTTCAAATAGAGATAGGAAGTGAGAGCCATAAACCATGAGTTTTTTCGGCACACAACCGCGAATTACACAAGTTCCACCAACTAGATCGGTTTCTGCGATCGCTACTTTTGCTCCATAGCTAGCTGCCCGTTTGGAAGCTGCCAAACCGCCAGAACCACCACCAATAACAAATAGGTCATAATCAAAAGTCATAGTTATTTTGTATCTAAGTTGTATTCAAAATATAGCTATTGTCTGGAACTGCTGAGTGGGTATTAGTCATGAGTTTTTCTCCCCTGCCGCCCCAATCCCCAATCCCTACTCCCTACTCCCACCAGAAGTTACGATCTTTGACTGCCACTCGGTATGAGCCAGGGCTTTCATCGGGAGATTGACAGTAAAGGTTGTTCCCTGTCCGATGCCAGAACTATTAGCGTAAACTGTACCCCCGTGCAGTTCTACTAAGTGGCGGACAATGGCTAATCCTAATCCTAACCCCCCATGCGATCGCGTGGTGGAGCTATCTGCTTGACGAAAACGCTCAAATACATGGGGCAGAAATTCCGGAGCAATTCCTACCCCTGTATCACTTACCCGAATTTCTATGTAGGAATCCAAGCGATTCAGTTGTAAACTTACACTGCCACCTATGGGTGTAAATTTAACTGCATTGCCCAGTAAATTCCACACTAATTGTTGGAGGCGATTGGCATCACCCATAACTACCCCTACAGTGGGGTCGAATTGCCACTCTAGACAAATTTCTTTAGCATCGGCGGCTGGTCTGACTGTATCAATTGCTGCTTCCACGATGGGGATTAATTCTACTGGCTGGATATTTAGACGGAGTTTGCCCCGAATAATTTGGGACATATCCAAAATATCCTTAATGAGTTGAGCTAGAGAATTGGTGTTGCGGTTGATTGTCTCTAGGGCTTGAGCAGTGGTAGTTTCATCCAATCTACGCCTTGTGAGTAGTTGTGTCCAACCTACCATAGTGTTGAGAGGGGTGCGGAGTTCGTGGGAGAGTGTAGCGAGGAACTCATCTTTCAAGCGGTTAGCAGATTCGGCGGCGGTGCGTGCTGCTTGTTCACGTTCTAGTAATTCTTCGCGTTCTTGCTCTGCTTGTTTGAGTTCACGAAGTGCAGCTTGCTGTTCGCTAATATCGATCATAAACCCATGCAATAATCGTGGTTCTTTGCCATCCCGAACCACATTCACAATGTCGTACAGCCACACAACTTTACCATCAGCCGCCAGCATTCTATACTCAAATTCGTAGTTATCTAGTGTTAGTGATGATTCTTGGCAATATTTAACAGCCCATTCCCGATCTTCTGGGTGGATGTGTTCTTCCCAAAAATTATCAGAGTACCAGTCTGTTGCCGGATAACCGAGGATTTCGACACTTTGGGGGCCGACATAGGTAAAATTACCATTAGTAGCATCCACTTCCCACGGAATCACCCGCACCTTTTCTGTTAGTGTCCGCAGTCTTTCTTCACTATCTTTGAGAGCTTTTTCTGCAAGTTTTTGCTTGGTAATATCTGTGATCAGGGCAACAAACCCTTTAACTTTGTTGTTTTCATCGAACTGGGGAACGTAAGTAGCGTTAGCAATATGATTGGTGCCATCTTGATGGGGTAATGAGACTTCAAACGTTACTTGCTCTCCCAAAAATACTGCTTCTAAATATGGGCTAATTGATTGATAAACCGACTCACTCAGAATTTCTTGAATATGTTTACCATAAGTTTGTGCGGCAGTCAGCCCAAACCATTCTTCATATCTTTGATTGTTAAAGCGAAACCGTTGCTCGGCATCAACATAGGAAATTAACACAGGTACAGCATTGGTAATTAGTCGCAGTTCATCTTCTCTTTGACGCAAGGCAGCTTCTACCCGTTTTTGTTCGCTTAATTCTAGACAGAACGCCACAAACTCCTGTTGAGAATGGAAAGGTTCTGGCAACAAAGCAACACCGACGATGATAGGTACACGACTACCATCTTGGCGGATATATTCTTTTTCAAAAGGAGTAGCAACTCCATGCTTTAATAATTCCGCTATGGCGTAGTTATCTAAGTCTGTGTATTCTGGTGGTGTCATGGCTTGCCAGCACATTTTCCCTGAGCTTAATTCTGCTGGGGTATAGCCAACCATTTTGAGAAAATAATCGTTGGCGTAGTGAATACCACCGTTTAAGTTACCGAAAATTACACCAACAATATTTGATTCTGCTAGCCTGCGAAAACGCTTTTCGCTGTCTTTGAGTGCTTTTTCTGCTAAGACTCGTTGGCTCATGTCTAGCACAAAGCCAATCACCTGTTCTTGATTGGGTTCTAACAAAGCTAAACCTAGAAGCACGGGAACACGACTGCCATCTTTACGAAGGTATTCCGAGTCTAAATGCTGGCACACACCTGTAGTTTGAAGTTCTGCAATGGCGCGATCGCTCATTTCCAAATACTCTGGTGCTGTCATCTGTCGCCAATTAACTCGCTCGGCTAGCAGCTCCTCCTGTGTGTAGCCTACCATTGTTAAAAAAGTGTCGTTTGCCTCAACAATTGCACCGTTAATATCAGCAACAATCACACCAATAATATTGGCTTCCGCTAACCTTTTAAAACGTGCTTCACTAGCTTTTAGCTGCTGCATAGCCACTTCTAGACGCTGTTTAGAAGTGCGTACTTCTGTGTGTAACCAGTTAATCAGTGTAGCCACTAACAGGAATAAACCTAGACGCACCTTGCCATCTAAATCAGCAATATGTAATGAGAAAACTGGTTCAAGGAAAAAGTAGCTGATCCCCAGAATAGACAAACCTGTAGCCACTAACCCTGGTTTGAAGCCACCATACCAGGCACTGACAGCTATGGCCGCAAAAAACATGAGAAAAATAGTTGGTGTCAGTAGTGGCTTAAGTAATAGTGTTAGCAGTAAAGCACTACTAACAGCTAAAAATGCCACAGCGTAGGGTGCAAACCTAGGGCGTATTCCTTTCAAGGTGTCTTCTCCTTTGATGCCTCCAGCTAAAGCATTATTCCCAAAATTTTCTAGAAAATGCGTTCATTCCACACCTATTTTGTCTCTAAAAAATCTGTAAATATTATTTTGACGTGTAAATCTATCTAAAGTAGTAATAGCTAGAAATTGTAAGTATTGGTGTTAAAGTTATAAGCAACATTTATATCACAAAAGTGTGTCAATATCCTGAATTATGATTTTTGTTGGTCTTAAATGAGAATAATTAGAGATTAGAGACTGGTAATTAAAACTATTTCCCTACTACATTTAAAGAATGCTGAGTAAAAAGTGATTTAATTCTCTTCTTATCTTCCTGATTCCAATTTCATACATAATGATGCTCCTGATGAAATCAGCATCATCTAATTTTCAGCCCTGAATATTCATTCACTAAGTAATTGATAGAAATTTGCAGAAGAATTATGCCCTTTTTGCGCTATTAGTAATCAAGGGACTAGCTATCAACTTATCGGCGATGGAGTTCTAGAAATAGAATATCTTCCCAGTCCCCAATCCCCAATCCCCAATCCCCAATCCCCAACCAATCAAACTCTCAATGGTTCGTATTCCGACATTAACTTTTGATCGCGGCACATTAATTTTACATCCCCCACCACGCGGTAAAGCTTGGATGGATTATGCTACATGGGATGATCGAGTAGAGAAGTTCCGCATTCCAGCGATTAGATACCGGGCTGTGGTGGAAGCACTGCAAGCAGAAGCTGTTGATTTTATTGATGAGGCGAAGGAATTTTTTGCGGTGGATTTGGTGGCGAGTTTGGAAATGGAACCCTACCCCCACCAAACAGAGGCGTTAGCAGCTTGGAAACTGGCGGGAAGACAAGGTGTGGTAGTGCTACCGACGGCGGCGGGAAAGACTTATTTGGCGCAGATGGCGATGCAAGCGACACCGCGCACAACCTTAATTGTTGTGCCAACGTTGGATTTAATGCACCAGTGGTATGCACATTTAGTATCGGCGTTTCCTGATGCGGAGGTGGGATTACTAGGAGGTGGTTCGCGGGATAAGTCACCGATTTTGGTAGCGACTTACGATAGTGCCGCCATTCATGCCGAAGCGTTGGGTAATCAATATGCTTTGATTGTCTTTGATGAGTGCCATCACTTACCCACAGATTTTAACAGGGTGATAGCTGAATATGCGATCGCACCCTATCGTTTAGGATTATCAGCGACACCAGAACGCACCGATGGCAAACACGCAGACTTAAATATCTTAATTGGCCCAGAAGTCTATCGCAAACGCGCGGAAGATTTGGCAGGTAAGACTTTAGCTGAACATGAAATTGTGCAAATTAAGGTGAAGTTATCACCACATGAACGGGAAAAATACAACGAGTTAATTCAAATTCGCAATGATTTTTTGCGCCAAGCAAAGATTTCCTTGGGGAGTATCCAAGGCTGGCAGATGTTTGTGCAGATGAGTGCGCGATCGCAAGCTGGACGAAAAGCTATGTTAGCCCATCGTCAAGCCAAAGAAATCGCCTTGGGGACTGATGGTAAATTGCGAATTTTAGCTAGTTTACTCGCCAAACATTACCCGGAACGAGTGTTAATTTTTACTGCTGATAATGCCACGGTTTATAAAATTTCTCAAGATTTATTAATTCCCGCAATTACCCATCAAACACCAGTCAAAGAACGCCACGAAATATTAACTAATTTTCGAGAAGGGGAATATAATACTTTGGTTGCTTCCCATGTGTTGAACGAAGGTGTAGATGTCCCGGCGGCTTCTGTAGCCATTATTTTATCTGGCACTGGCTCAACTAGAGAATATATTCAACGTTTGGGGAGAGTGTTACGTAAGGGCAATATTCAAAATAAACAGGCGATTCTCTACGAAGTGATAGCAGAAGATACCAGTGAAGAAAATACTTCCGCTCGGCGACGGGGAGAGGAGAGGAAAGGGAATTTAAAGGTTGTTTATGGCAGTAATCAGCCAAATATAGCGAAAGCTGCGGAACAATTAGAAATCAATTATGTAGTTGATAATTCATCCGAGAAACATAACCAGGGAAATGCTACCAACAGAACTACTAAGTCATCGCCTAAACGGAGAAGAAATAATTCCCAAAAGACTGAAGATTGATACTAAGAATTTAGAATTAGTCAATGATTTAATTAATTGTTTTCAGTCAACATTAGGTAAAACTCAAGGTGAACTTGAGCGGCAACTTTTAGATTTAGAAGGTGATGCCACAGATTATCGAGTCAAGCGGGGGTTAGCTTATATTATTAAAAGCAATTTCTGCACATTTGAAGTTGTCAGTCCCTTAGAACCACCGATGTTAAGAGAAAGGGTGTTTTCTTTGGCGGCAAAATCTGCCCCTAGTCGAGAATCAACTCAAATGACTTTGGTAAAAATTGCTGATGAATTAACGCAAGAATTAGAAAAAGAAGTCTTACCTGAGCAAGTTCGTGATGGTATCTACGCTGACTTGGCTGAAAATAAAATCTTGACTAATTTTGATGCACCTACAGGAGTTGATATAATTAATCGCTATAACTTATCGCAAGTGCAGGGTATATTTTATAAAGCTAGTCAATTAGTTTTAAATGCTCATCGCAATGTTCCAGGGGAATATAAACTATTATTTCGCTATCTAAAGTTATTTCAATTAATGGCTTATATCGAGGGTGACGCTGATCACGGCTTTACAATTACAGTAGATGGGCCGACGAGTTTATTTAATCCTAGTACACGTTATGGGTTAGCGATCGCCAAACTCATTCCCGCCTTACTTCATGTGACTAAATGGAGTCTAGCCGCCACATTACAAACCCGTGATGTCTACACAGATACTTGGAGAACAGGCAGATTTACCCTCAATTCGGAATGTGGTTTAGTATCTCACTATTCCAAAGGTAAGCCCTACGATAGTATGCTAGAAGCATCCTTTGCTGATAAATGGGATGCTCTCAAAACAGACTGGATATTAGAGCGAGAAGTAGATTTAATTCCCATTCCTGGTAGTGTGATGATTCCCGACTTTCGCTTAGTGCATCCTGATGGCAGAGAATTTTTATTAGAAATTGTTGGCTATTGGCGGCCAGAATATTTACAAAAGAAGTTTTCCCAGGTGCGGCGTTCTGGTTGTGATAATTTGATTTTGGCTATTTCTGAGAGGTTAAATTTAGAAAAGGCAGGAATTAAGTTAGATAATGTGCCAGCGAGGATTATTTGGTTTAAAGATAAATTATTGCCGAAGTCCGTGTTGGCAGTTATAGATTAGCTTTAGATTAACTTATTTTGAGGAAGAATTTTTAGATAAGGTTAACTTATTTGGGATAATTTTACTGCTATTCAGTGCAACGCAAAATATGACTGTTTTTTTTGAGTTACTAAGGTATAATTTGATTTATGACTCGAAATGTTATTCGATACCCAACCTGTACAGCTTACAACTACAGTCGCCTACTCAACGGTAAATATAATTTTACCTAAATAATTAAGTTTAAACGTGATAAACAATGGAAAATGATTCACAGTTAATTCCGGTTTTTGAACAACTATTTAGAGAAAAATTGAAGCTAAATAATTGTAAGGTCAAAAAGAAAAGACAAGAGAATAATTATGAGATTATTACTCCAGCCAAAGATGTTTTTTTGATGTATTGGTGTGAGTTTCCAGAAATTAACTTGGTATATCAGCCTATTGGGGTACGCACACATCAAACTGTAATTTATGAACGTGCGATTCGTTCTCACATTAATTTTTGTGTCAGCAGTATTCAGAATAAATTGCCCTCTTAATCACCATTATTGGGTGAAGATGATCATATCTTTATACCCAGAGAATTATTTACCATAGTTTGGGTTTTTAGAACCCCGGTTTATTGAGCAAATCGGGGTTCTTAGCTCTATTTAGGTGACAGGTGATAGAATTTATATGGCGACTGCTGTATGACTCATAATCCCGCTTTGAGGTCAGCAGGTGATTTTATGGCAGCATTGTCTCTCCTAGCCAGTTTAATAGGGATCTCAATCCAAAACTCTGTACCTTGACCGAGTTCAGAGATACAGTCCATTACTCCACCATGTTTTTCCACCACAATTTGATAACTAATAGCCAATCCTAATCCTGTCCCCTTACCAACTGACTTAGTAGTGAAAAATGGGTCAAAAATGCGCCTTTTTACCTCCTCTGTCATTCCTGAACCATTATCAGCAATGCGAATCAAAAGACGGGATTTATCTAGGGAAAATTGTGTAGAAATGCAAATTCTTGGTGTAATGTCTTGGTTTTGTGGTGCTTGCGCTTCTAGGGCATCAATGGCATTAGCAATTACATTCATGAAGACTTGATTCATCTGTCCGGCATAGCATTCTATCAATGGCAAGTCGCCATAGTCTTTGATTACTTCAATGCCAGAAAAATGACCATTGGGTTTGAGTCGATGTTGCAAAATCAATAAGGTGTTGTTAATACCTTCATGGATGTCAACAAATTTATTTTCAGCCTCATCTAGACGAGAAAAATTACGTAATGACAAAACTATAGAGCGGATGCGATCGGCACCCACCTGCATAGAAGAGATAATTTTAGGTAAATCTTCAACTACAAAATCTAAATCTAGTTCTGCCAATGCTTGGGAAATTTCACTATGGGGCAGAGGATAGTATGTTTGATAGAGGATTAAAAGTTTTAATAATTGTTGGGTGTATTCGCTGGCATGGCAGAGGTTGCCGTGGATAAAGCTGACAGGGTTGTTAATTTCATGGGCTACACCGGCGACTAACTGCCCCAAGCTGGACATTTTTTCATGCTGAATCAATTTTGTTTGGGTTTCTTGGAGTTGTAGCAAAGCCTGTTCTAACTGTGAGGCTTTAGCTTTGGCTTCAACTTCAGCTAGACGACTTTGTTCGTAAAGTTGTGCTTGATAAATGGCGATCGCCGCTTGATCTGCTAATTGTTGTAACAGATCAATCTCTACATCTTGCCAATGTCTAGGTGCATCACACTGATGAGCAATTAGTAATCCCCAGAGTTGTTTACCCATATTGATGGGAACAATCAAGTTAGCTTGTACTTGTAAGCTTTGCAAAAACTCTTGATGACAAGCACTAAGAGATTCTGTCATCACATTGTGGATTGTTCTGACTCTACCCTGGCGGTAAAGATGTGCATACTGATCAGGAAAGCATCCCAAGGGCATTTTCAAGCCTAAAACCGAAACCCAATTACCATTTACTTCTTCTACAACTACCTCACCATCAAACTCATCCAACATTTGGTAAATCACTACTCGATCAGAATTTAATAGGGAGCGCACCTGTCTGACAATGGTTTGTAGAGTAGTTTTAAAATCCAAGGTACTACGCATCTGCTCGGTTACTTGCTTGAGTACCTTGGTAATTAAGAATGATTTCTCTAATTCGGCGGTTTGTTCTTGAACTTGACGTTGTAAGTCAGTGTTGAGTGCTTGTATTTGTTGGTTAGTTTGTCGCTGTTGAATAGCGATCGCAAAGTCAGATGCTATGGCTTGAGCTAAAGAAATGTCTTCTTCGCTCCATTGGGGTGCTTGTCCTTGTTTTTGTTCCCGCCACACCTCAAAGGAAAGTTGCGGTAGCCGTTGTCGTTGATTCTGTTCACATCTACCAGCCCAAAGAATTTCTGTGTCAAATTCCGGGCGAAAAATGCTGATCACTCCGATTAATTCGTGGCGATAATGTAGGGATATAATCAACATTCCCCGAATGCGTGTGGATTCAAACGCCGCACCTAACAACCGCAACCGAGCATCTTGATCAAGATCAGCAATTGCCCAAACATTACCCGGTTGAGACTCAGCTATCCAGTTACGCCATACAGGATGCTGTTCTATGTTGGCTGATGTGTCAGTTATCAGTGGCTGTTCACCCCAGGTATAAATTTCTTGAGCTTTTTCCAGATACAATCTGCCACCTATGCCACCTAAAGCATGAATAGTTAATTCTAAAGCTGGTAGTAATTTGATGTGAGATTGTTTGTGTAGCAGGGTACTGACTTGGTTAATCATGACTTCGCGCTGTTGTTTAGCACGAGTTGCGGCGAGTAGGTTGCTTTGCGCGATCGCGATCGCTAATTGATCAGTAATTTGCTGAACTAATTTCAGTTCCCGCCTTAAAATTGTCCGTGGTTGACTGTGGTGTGATACCAACAATCCCCATAGTTCGGGCTGAGTTGATGGTTGTTGCAAATCACACAAGACAATCGGCACTACCAACGAGGACTGCACACCCATTGCTTGCAAGTATTGTAAGTGACATGGGTCTACTTGCCTATAGTAAAGATTCTCATTTAATCGGGGTTTGGCTGTTGTCGGTGATTGTAGTGACGATAATCCAATCTGCCCGCTCAACACATCCACGATTGAGCGTTGGCGAGTCAAGAGAAACATTTCTCTTGCTGCTGGTGGGATATCATCAGCAGGGAAATGTAAACCCAATAAAGATGGTAGACGCTGTTGATGAATCGATTCGGCGATGACTTCACCGCTACCATCGCGATCAAATCGATATACCATTACCCGATCTGTAGCCAAAAAGCTGCGAATTTCTGCAACTGTGGCTGCTAAGATTTCATGAAGTTCGAGCGATCGCCTCATCCGGTTGGTGATCCGATGCCATAAACTTTCTTGCTCGAAAACTGGCGGCAAACTATCTGGTTGATCAGTAAATGTCATTACCTAGCACACCTACACATGAGCAAATGTTTTGTAGCACCTAAACTGAATGGTAATTACTATCTGTTTAGCTAGATTCTGCACGTAGATAATTTTAAAAACTTTATTAAGACTTGATTGAAGTTTAACTTATTAAAATTGCTATGAATTCAGTAGAAATATCTAAATTAGACATTTTTAAAATATTTTGATATTGAGTAAAAACAGAGATAGGACTAAACATTAATTACAAGTAATCAAAAATTGAGTAATTTTACCTGAAATACTCTCTATGAAACCTCTTCAGCTTCATGAATTAGCCTTTTTATCAGTTGCATTTAAGTAAGTTATTTAATTGCATATTTTTTCATAATGAATTGTTGATTATCTTGGCAGAAGCAATTCATCAAAACGTATGCTTTAATTTTTATACACTTATTATTAACGCTTAAAAGCAAGTATAAACATTGCAATATATCAAAGATAATATGAATTAAAAACCCCAAATTCCATCAAAGTCACCACCCCTACACCCCTATTGCCTATTGCCTGTCCCGTAATTTCACTGACAATGGCTGTAGCTGACGTATATCTTCCCGTACACTCATGAGAATCTTACCGAGATGGTTTTGTCCAGTTTTATCTGTCCCACAACCCCAAAAATAATCAGTCGGTGAATTCTCTACTAAAACTTCATTGCCTGTACTCAGCAAAATTTCTCTGATATCGGCATGAGTGAGAAACTTTGTAAAGACTGCTTCTCGCATGACTTGGGTTTTGACTACATCCCAATCTGGTCGCAATTGGCGGCTGCTACATCGTCCTAAAGCTGCTGCTTCTTCTGGGGTTTGAGCCGCCCTGATCAGGGGGATGATGACTGCATCTACGCTACCAACAAACTTTTGTGCTTGATAGTAATGCTCTACCGTTGACCAGTAAGTCCCCTGGATTTCAATGTAGTGAGGAGAAAAGTTAGAAAAACAGCCATAGGGCTGCCAAACTTTATAAAAGTAAATGGTCATTTGAAATTTCTCTTTTATATATATTTCTATAATGCCTGTAGATGTGGGCAGGAAGTGATCAACTGAAGATTGAAAAGAAGGCAGAAGGCAGGAGGCAGGAGGCAGAAGGAAAGAATTTGGTGGGGGTCTGAATCCCCCACCAAATAAGTACCACTGAATCATTCGCGCAGCGTCTCGTAGAGAACATTTCAGTGGGGGACTCAAACCCTTGCTTCCTTCCGGTCGCCAGAAGGCTTGTGCATCAGACAGAAGGTAAACATAAAAGCCTTCTGCCCTCTGCCTCCTGCCTTTCTTGTTGATCATGAAATTTTGGGTATCCATCATGTGAAACCAGGGCCAAATCAATTAGCTTGGGATCTAGGTTTTTTGGCGTTGGGTGCGTTGCTGGTTGTCATGGGGTGGATAATGCTACAAAAGGGTGAGTTAGAAGGCAATAGGCAATAGTCCAGGAGACGGGAAAAATAAAACTAAGCCACTCCAAAATCTTTCCCGATGGTTTCATTTCTCTTAGGGAGTGGGGCAGATAAGGGAGAGCAGGGGAGCAGAGGGAAAAATCCAATGCCCAATGCCCATTTTCTATAAACAATATTTATACAAAAACTTCTCTGTAATGTTATGTAGGTGTTCATCGAGATGAGATAAGGTGTGTTCTGCGATCGCTTTGGGGACGCTGCCATAATATGCTTGAGCAATACCTCCTGTAATACAAGCAATGGTATCGCTATCGCCACCAATGGAAATGGCATTGCGAATGGCATCTTCAAAATTGGTTGATTCTAGAAAAGCGATAATTGCTTGGGGGACAGAACCCGAACAAGTTGCATCATATTGATATGTGGGGCGAATTTCCTCTAAGGTGCGTTCTAGGTTATAACCAAAAGTAGCCTGAATATAAGACTTAATCCCGGCTTGATCATGACCTGTACGAGCCAGAAAAATAGCGGCAGCTGTGGCTTGTGCGCCTTTGATGCCTTCAGGATGGTTATGGGTAACTTCTGCGCTGCGTTGGGCTTGTTGTAATACAGTCTCTAAGTCATCGAAGGCAAAACCAATAGGACTAACGCGCATGGCTGCACCGTTGCCAAAGCTGTTGTATGGTTGGCGATGATGAGATTTAGCCCAGTTGCTAAAATTACGACCGTACCCCGCATACTGGTAACAACTGTAGTACCACTTGAATTGATCAATGTATTTACTACTTGGGGGAACTGGTTCAGTATGAAGAATGACATCTGCTACCGCTACTGTTAATACTGTGTCGTCAGTGAAGCGGCTTTGTCTATCAAATAGGGGAAAATTTTTAGTTTTAATACTTTTGCCTTCATAGACTGAACCAATGATGTCACCTGCGATCGCACCCAGCATAATTTTTGATGTGGTTGTAATATATTAGGCTTGTTTTTCCAGGCGAACTACAGCACTATATTGGGTATACCTTTAAGCGATCGCTTGCTCTTGTCTAGAAGGACATTACCTTCCGTCCAATGGACTTGCAAGTTACCTGCTGGAATTGGTGCTGTATAAATTCGTCCTGACAACTCACCTAATTGATTCTTGAGAATTACTTTACCACCATCTTTAAAACCTAAATTCGCCGTATCTTGAGGATTTATTAAAATTGCATCTGTAAAGTCACAAGTTTGAACACTTAGCACTAACTATTTCTTGGTGGCACCTGATTACTTATTAACTCTCTGGGGATTCCATTAACTCAATACACTTGTGCATCTGCTGACGCATGGTATCAACATCAGCGTGGAATCTCCGCCCGTGTCCTGGTAACACCCACTCAAAGGTGTAATTAGCCAACTGACGCATCGATTTAATCTGTTCTGTCCAGGAATACCAGCAGTAATCACGGAATGCAGCCAACTGATGCAACCTTTCTGACCAAGCGAGATGATCACCTGTAAACAGAAACTTATTTTTGTAAAGTAAAACTGTGTGTCCTTTGGTATGGCCAGGAACGGGAATAATTAATAAATCTGGCTGCAACACAAATGCTTCCGAACCCGTTAACTGTATTTCTACATTGTGAGTACCCGCAGAAATATCATCAGCATGAAGAATGCGATCGCACTGAAAATGTTCAGCAAATTTCTGATGATCTGCCACATCATCTTGATGGCTTAAATACATATAACGAATTCCCCCCATTGCTTCTATCTGCTTGACTAAAGGTGGCGCAAACCGGGGAGAATCCACCAATATATTTCCTTCTGCACGTTGAATTAAATAGCTAGCCGCACCATAGGATTTTTCCGAATGATAGCCGCAATGATAAACGTTTTCGTCTACTATAATGGGAAAACTTTGTTGAATAATTTTGATATCTTTGGGCTTTTCAACGGTGCCAATTGAGCTAGTAGGACAAGCTAAAAGGGCTTGAAGTGCAGCTATTCTTTCTACTTCGTTCGTTGGTTGATGATACACTGCCGATTGTTCATCAACACGATAAAATACTTCCGGAGTCATCCAGCGACAAGTATCACAATCAATACAGGTACTATCTACATAAAAATCGCCGTTGACATTTTGGGGGCGACGAAGATTTAAATTAGCCATCTTATACCTCTACTTGCCTAGCTAACCCCTATATCACCACGTTAGCAAACGTCTCTTGAGACTATCAGCATCGTTAGAAGTAAATCTCTCATCTCAATTTTTATGAGAATTTTGGCAAGATTGATCAATAGACATCTCCAGAAATTAAATATGCGTTTTCCAAAAAAGAATGTAGAGACGTTCCATGGGTAGGGATTCTCGTCTCTACAATGTTTCTGGATATGTCTAATATAGTTAATAGCCATTAATTACTCCCAACTAATGACTATTAACTCTAATTTATTTTGAATTTTGTTCGCCCTTGGCGTTCCCGTAGGGTATTTTGAATTTTGAATTGATTCATCCCCTAAATCCAGGAATTAAACGCTTAAGTGCGCGTCCACCAACCTGACTATAAGATAGTTCACCGCACAAAACTTGCCCCATGACTTTTGTGCTAGATGGACGCTTGATACCAGCTTGATAACCGATGCCAGGAAAGCGATAAAATGCTCCAGCTAATTTTTGCGCCCAAGCCATTTCTGAACCCCATTGTTCATGAATGATCTCAGTGTATTGTTCTAAAGCATTGATATCACCAGCCAGTGCTTGATCAATCATCCTGGCTGCTACTAAACCGCTAAAAATGGAGGGACGAATACCTTCTGCTGTCATGGGGTCAACTACGCAAGCAGCTTCACCAGCCAAAACAGCATTTTGAGTATGCAGCTTTTGATTGCCATCCCATAGGCAAAGAGGATGACCATATTGCTGACTATTTTTCACATCTACATCAAATGATTGGGCATACTCAGCCACAATTTTCTTAAAGTCTTGGGGTTCACCACCAATAAAAGTGCCTACACCAATTGAATAACCATCAGCTTTAGGAAAGTTCCAGATATAGCCGTTTTTTACTAAACCAAATTCAAAGTGAATTGTAGATTTATCTGCCACATCAGCCGCAACTTCTGCTTCTAACGCCCCTGCTAGGCGGCGTTTACGGTCTTTAAAGCCTAACCATTTTGCCATAGGTCCCTTAGCACCATCGGCAGCGATTAGATAGCGCCCTGTAACGGGGCCATTAACTGTATTTACCTGCCAGCGATCGCTTTGAAATTCAATACCTGTGACTTCTGTGTTGTCGCGCAGTTCCGCACCATGTTTTTGTGCTTGCTGCACTAAAAAATGGTCAAAAATATCTCGTCGCACCATCCAGACTGGTTCTTTAGTTTCGATTTTTGCTTCTACTGGATCATCTAATTTCCAGGTAAAGCGAATCGAGTCTACTTTGACAGATATGGCTGGGGTAAAGTCAAAGTCAAACCAGTCAGCGATCGCTGGAGACACACCACCACCACAGGGTTTATATCTAGGTAGGGATGCCTTTTCTAAAACTAATACTGACCGGCCTGTTTTGGCTAAATGATATGCAGCTGTTCCGCCTGCTGGCCCAGCACCAACAATGATGGTGTCGTACATAATTGAAAATTCAAAATGAAAGAGGGATTGGGGATTGGGGATTGGGGACTGGGGATTGGGGATTGGGGACTGGGGACTGGGGATTGGGGATTGGGGACTGGGGATTGGGGATTGGGGATTGGGGTAAAAACTCCTCCGCTCCCCTGCTCCCCTGCTCCCCTGCTCCCCTGCTCCCCCTACACCCCCTTGCCACCCAGAAAAAAGGGAAAGTTTCAAGGGAAAAAGCACGTTACTTTTACCTTTCCCCTTTGCCCTTTCCCGCGTCCATCAATTACAGAAAACACTGTTCCCTGTAACCTGTAACCTGTCGCCTATCTAGACAGTGGTAATGTCTTTTTCTTTTTCTGCCAGTAACTCGTCGATTTTAGTGGTGTACTGGTTGGTCAGTTTTTGTAGTTTATCTTGTTGGTCTTTGGATTCGTCCTCAGAGAGTTCTGAGGCTTTCTCTTGTTTGCGAATGGAATCTAGGGCATCCCGGCGGATGTTGCGAATCCCTACGCGACCTTCTTCAGCGTACTTAGCCGCCAGTTTGACAAATTCTTTTCGGCGATCGCTGGTTAAGGGTGGTATATTCAACCGAATCACAGAACCGTCGTTGCTGGGTGTTAAACCAACATCCGACATGGAAATCGCCTTCTCAATCAGGCTCAAACTGCCTTTGTCGTAGGGTTGAATCAGAATGGTTGTGGCATCTGGCGTACTGATATTGGCCAGAGATTTTAAGGGTGTGGGTGAACCGTAGTATTCTACTGAGACTTTATCTAACAAACTCGCATTGGCGCGACCAGTGCGAATTGTATTAAAAGCGTGTTGAGTCGCTTCAACGGTTTTTTGCATTTTACTTTGAGCTTCATCTAATTTCACAAGAACCTCCCACAAGGGTACCGATAGATTCTCCTAAAACTGCGCGGCGAATGTTGCCTCGCACTGTTAGGTCAAACACAAGAATGGGGATGTTGTTTTCTTTGCACAAGGCGATCGCGGTACTATCCATCACCCGCAAATCGTTCGCTAAAACATGAGCGTAGGTGAGACTGGTGTACCGTTTAGCGTTAGGATTAATTTTGGGGTCAGCATCGTATATGCCATCTACCTTGGTGGCTTTAAAAATCACTTCTGCATCAATTTCTGCGGCTCTTAATGCGGCTGTAGTATCTGTGGTGAAAAACGGGTTGCCAGAACCAGCACCAAAAATAACCACCCGTCCTTTTTCAAGATGACGGATGGCTCTACGGCGAATATATGGTTCTGCTAGTTCCTGCATGGCGATCGCCGTTTGTACCCGCGTCTGCACTCCTATCCGTTCTAGCGAATCTTGCAGCGTCATAGCATTCATTACCGTGGCAATCATCCCAATGTAGTCAGCAGTTGCTCTATCCATCCCCGCCGACGCTGCTTTCACGCCACGAAAAATATTGCCGCCGCCTACGACGATGGCAATTTGAACGCCAGTGGCTATCACCTCTGCTACTTCTTGTGCTATCTCTTCGACCACTTCTGGATCAATACCATAGCCCATGTTGCCCATTAAGGCTTCACCGCTCAGTTTAAGTAAAACCCGTCGGTAATTCGTTCCCATGAAGTCACGCTTTATCAAAAAAGTTGCAATTGCCTCCAATTTAAGATAGCAGTAGAGTGACTACCTATGTCTAGATGCGCCAAATTAATGAAGTGCCTGCTGGTTCCGTCTCAGTTATGGATATTTCTTCACCTTGAACCCAAGCTGCGATCGCATTTCTGAGATAGTCTTTACCTGTAGACAATGGCTTTTGAGGATGATTGTCAATCTGTCCTCTATATCGCAATATACCACGACTATCGATCAGGAAGGCCATCGGTGTTTTAGTAGCGCCAAAGCTACGACTCACTTCTTGTGTTGAATCCCATAAGTAAGGAAAATTCAACTGGTGAGCCTCAGCAAAGACTTTCATTTTTTCTAAGGTTGACCCCGGACACTCGGTGTTATCACTGCCATTTATCCCAATCAGTGTGAATCCGTCTGCTATAAATTCCCTTTGAATATCTTTTAATCTGTTGAGATATAAATTTACATAAGGGCAGTGGTTACACATCGAAATGACACCTAATGCACGGAATTTCTCTAAATAACGACTGAGATGGTGTACTTGATTGTCAATTCCTGGCAGTTCAAAATCTGGTGCATAGCCACCGACGGGAGTATCAATTACTTCTAGTCTAGTCATCTTCGTTCACTGGAAGGCACTAGCGACAAAAACATAGGTGGAATTTTGCGTCACTTTGCAGTTGCAAATCACCCTGAGCAGATGCTGAATATTCAATATATCCTAGAAACAAATTTCAACCTCGTACATTGTAAAACTACTGAAATTACCATCCTGTTAGTTGCATTACCTGATGCCATTCATCGCTAGTTTTTTCTAGAGCTAGTGAAGGCTGATTAACAGTTCCTCTCATAAAAGTTATGCAGTTAATATAGTCACTTAATTAACATATTAATCCAGTATTCCATAACAGTCCGCTTCGATTTTGCGAGTTACTTGCGTAGGCAAGGAGTAAGAAATAGGAAGTAGGGAAAAGACCTCTTCAATTTGTACCTAGCTCCGCAAAAATCCCATAGAAGGGTTTATGCCAATATACAAAATGTAGCTTTTAGAGAAAATTTAAAAATCATCCTAGATTTATCTCTATCGTTAGTATAAGAATTTAATACGAAGTAAATTTTTGAGGCTAATGTCCTGAAAAAGTTATGTATCAAGGGAGGAAAGAAGTATATATATGGAGATGTGGCTGTCTTGATGAGTGTGTAATGCGATCGCATGGTTAACTATCTTATAAATTTTCCTTAAAAGTAAAATAAGAAAGGATATATATCATAAGTTATTTGGCTACTGGGTTTTTGATTTTTTCTTAAGGTATTTGTTTATTCCCATGACTAATTCTAAAATTGACTTTAATTCTACAAAAACCTGGATTTGGCAAGGCTTCCCCATTTGCTATCAAACACAAGGAAATACTGGCCCTGCTGTTATTTTAGTACATGGCTTTGGTGCTTCTTGGCTACACTGGCGAAAAAACATACCTGTGTTAGCACAGAATTGTCGTGTTTATGCCATTGACTTAATTGGTTTTGGTAGTTCAGCCAAACCCCAACCAGACACAGAAATCGCCTATACATTAGAAACTTGGGGACAGCAGGTAGCAGATTTTTGTCGTGAAGTGGTAGGTGAACCGGCATTTTTAGTAGGCAATTCGATTGGCTGCATTGTAGCCATGCAAGCCGCAGTGAGTAACCCAGATATTGCTTTAGGTGTTTCCTTGCTTAACTGCTCTTTACGATTGTTGCACGATCGCAAACGCGAAACCTTACCTTGGTCGCGTCGTTTTGGCGCACCCGTACTGCAACGAGTCTTATCAGTCAAAGCAATAGGCAAGTTCTTTTTTAATCAAGTTGCTCAACCAAAAACAGTCCGCAAAATTTTGCTGCAAGCTTATGCTGACGCTGGCGCAGTTACAGATGAATTGGTGGATATTCTCACAGCACCAGCCAGTGATCCTGGAGCTTTTGCCGTCTTCTTAGCATTTACTTCTTATTCTCAAGGACCTCTACCAGAAGACCTTTTACCTCAACTACCTTGTCCGGCAATGATTTTATGGGGAACAGCCGACCCGTGGGAACCTGTAGATTTAGGTAGAGAGTTAGCCAATTATCCCCAAGTCTTGAAATTTATACCATTAGAAGGCGTAGGTCATTGTCCTCAAGATGAAGCACCTGATTTAGTCAACCCGCTTTTACAAGACTGGATTTGGGAACGCGTTAGGGTATCGGAGTCTAGAAAACTGAACGCATAATTCCCAATCAATTGACAGCAAAAAACAAGTCTGATGTGTTTTATCTGCATTATCGCAGATATACAATCAAGACTTGTGATCATGGATTTATCTAAGCCATACGCTTTAGCGAATGACCTCTAATAACAACCATGTTTACCATATTTATGGTGACGGCGACCCCAACCACCGAAACGGCGACGACGGCCCCAACCACCATAACCACCATAACCGTAACTAGGACAACCCCAACCACCACCGCAGGCTCCACCGGCTAGTTGCTGTTGTTCTTGTGCGGATAATTCTACAATTACATCAGATGAAAGAATTTGATTTGTCATAGTTATTGACCTCATTTTCGTAGAAATATTTTAGGTAGTACCTATCAAGAAAAATTTCTTGATAGGTGTAAATTCATGACTAACTTCTTCAGTTAAGCCATCTAAAACACAGCATCAATTAGGCAAAAATATTTCTGTTCCGTTGATTTAACTTGTTCAAGGAACACAGGAGGCTTGCCAAACTCGCTCAAAATGCGATCCAGTCATATTGAGTGAGCTCAAAAAATTACATTACTCCTCCATGTCATCATCCGGTTCTGCACCGTTTCCGCATTGGAAAAATGGTGTTGCTGTTATTCTGTAACAGAGAATCGAACTTAATCCACCGGCTTGATCAACAGGTGGTGTTGGAGATGTATCCTCGGAGTCAACGCAAGGACAGGTCTTTTTTCCTTTTCCGCCAGCGAGAAGTTGCTGTTCATCTGTGGATAAATCCACTAATAAATCGGATGTAATTGTTGGAATAAACATGATCATTTACCTCACTTACGTTACTAGGTGTTAGTCACCTATGTTTTATTTATAAACTGATAATTTACTAAATAAATTAGTCTTCAGTCATAAATATATTTCTAGTAATATCTGTCTTTGGATATTTATTTTCGTTTGAATATTTACAATTTTATTCATTTGAATATTTACAATTTTATTCATTAGTAAATAACGAAATAAAATCAATTTAAATTAACTCAAATAAATCACACCTACATAGGTAAAACAAATACCTATATAGGTGTGAAATTACAGTTTATTGGGACTACTGAACTAATTAGTCTGTGGATTTTTTAGGATTAGGAAAAACGGAAGCATCTCCGGACACACCGTCTAAATCTAAAGCATCTTCTGTCAAAGCGGTCATCGTCACGTCCGCCTCCAAAGCTACGTTGTTGTCCTCCAGATAGAAGCTGTTGTTCATCTGTAGATAATGGCATGATTAAATCAGATGCAATCATTTGATTTGACATAATTACCTCAATTATTTACATGGGTTTTAGGTATCACCATGACAGACAAAAACACTTTAAATGATGCAAAATTGCCAACAAGATTTTGAGTTAAACTGTGCAGGAATCAGCATCATACAGTCAAAATCATTCACAATTAGAAAAAGAGAGAACAGAAAGTTTATTACTTATATTTAGCACTTACTTATCTGTTCTCTGGATAGTTAATTAATCCATGTGAAGAAAGTAGAAGAATGAAGAAATTCATCAAAATAAATTATGTTAATCTTCTACTATCACGACTTCATACATTGCAAAGATTAGCTGCGATCGCGTTCAAGTTTTTGAATGCGAACAATGGCTCTAGTTCTGCTGGTTTTTCTAATTCTGTAAGTACCAGAACGTAGATTCATAAACCCTTGATCACCATCGTCTTCGCTGTCTTGAAGCTCTAAATCATCCTCTGTTCTAGCTTGTCCACCAGCTAGAAGTTGTTGTTGTTCTGCGGATAAGTCTGCAAGTAAATCAGA
This sequence comes from Nostoc sp. PCC 7524, assembly GCF_000316645.1. Taxonomy (NCBI): domain Bacteria; kingdom Bacillati; phylum Cyanobacteriota; class Cyanophyceae; order Nostocales; family Nostocaceae; genus Nostoc; species Nostoc sp. PCC 7524. Next base: position 6,485,090 of record NC_019684.1, on the reverse strand, counting down.
CATCATTAGAATTGACATAAATTCTTTACCTCACTTACGTCTATAGGTGTTAATCACCTATGTGTTTATTATTTAATATTTGCCATTAATTTAAATTAGTCTAAAGTGGTAATTAATAATATCTTGATCTTCTGACTTTTGACACATGAAAATTGAGTTAAGTACATTTTTAACTGTCAGAATTAGACTCAATTAATATGATCACTCTAATTACTGAGTTTACTAAGAAAAATAGATGCACAATGTTGTACATCTATAAAGCGTTTATTGCAAACTTGAATTATTAATTTTGAAATTTTTATCCCTTAGTATAACCACAAGACTTACACAGTTAAAAACTTTAAATGCTCTCCCTGTTGAGCAAGAAAATCTTCTAGAGTGCCTTGGAGTTGCACCTTACCTTGATCTAGTAAGACAATCCAATCAGCGCGATGAACTACGCTCGGACGGTGGGTGATCAAAATTGTGGTTCTGCCCTGTCTATATTCTAAGAGTCTATCTAAAACTTGAGTTTCACTAACGGGGTCTAATCCCGCAGTTGCTTCATCTAAAATTAGGACGGGTGGATTAGTGAGAATACCCCTGGCGATCGCTAATCTTTGTCTTTGTCCACCGGAGAGATTTGCCCCAAATTCCCCTAACACCGTTTGATATTTATTAGGTAGTTGGCTGATAAAACCATCAGCATCAGCAACATGACAAGCTTTCACAACATCTTCAAAGGCAATATGGGGCGTTCCTAGTTGAAAATTTTCTAAAATTGAGCGACTCCAGAAATGAGGTTCTTGGGGGACATAAACTACTTGTTGTCGTAAACAATCCAGAGCTAAATCGTGAATATTATAAAAACCAATCCGAATATTCCCAGAATTTGGTTGATATAAACCTGCAATGAGTTTTGCTAAAGAACTTTTACCGCAACCTGACTTGCCAATTAAAGCAACAACCTGTCCTCCAGGTAGCTTGAGAGAAAAATCTTCCAATAAATCCACTCTACCAGGGTGATGAAAGTTGATATGGGAAAAACGAATATCTGCATCACCAGCTATTTGCGCTACTGGCTTTTGCTGTTTCTCATCTACTTCTGGGGTAGCATCAATCACTTCTAATAGACGAGAAACAGCAGTTTGAGAACGAAAATATTCATCTACTAAACCCACCAACGTACTAATTAACGCCAGAACATTAACTTGGAGAGTATTAATAGCCAGCATTTGACCAATACTCAACTGACCTTGTATTACCAAAATGCTGCCTAGTCCCAGTAAAGTTACACCCCCAAGGGTAGAGAAAAGGCTCGCAATCGTATTATTGATAATTCCTATTTGGATGGTGCTAAAAGTGAGATTAGCCAACCGTCCAAAACGGCTTTGTAATTCATCCCAAAATTGTGGCGCGGCATTAGTTGTTTTTAAAACCTGTGCGCCTTTAAAAGTTTCTACCAAGACACCTTGATTTTCTGCCCCTAAAACTAATAAACTGCGCGTTTTTTGTTGCAAAACCGGTAAAAGTGGCAGAGTTGATAAACTCATTAACGCACCGATGAAAATCACTGCTATTGATAGCTGCCAACTATAAAACAGCATCAAGCAGAACGAGATGACAGCAATGAAAAATTGGCTAGGTAATAGGATGACAATCTGGGAAACTAACTGATTAATCTCGTTAATATCTCTGAGTCGGCTAGTAATTTCTCCACTGCGACGAGCTTCGTAGTAAGTCAAAGGTAATTGCAGTATTCTGCGCCCAAACTCCAAGACTAGACCTAGTTGTAACCTTTGACTAAAGTGAGCAATCATCGTTGATTCCATGACTTGCATACTGCTACTAAACAAGTTCATGATCACAACGGCTGTGACGACAACAGTTAGTAACTGAGTGTCACCGCGAATCAAAACATCATCTGTTAGCAGCTGAATCAGAATTGGAGTACCTAGAGCGAGTACACCCAGAACAATGTTGAGCATGAATACCTGGGTGAGTAGTCCCCGATAAGGGATGATGCGCTTGAGAAAGCGAGCAAACCCGTGCTGTGGTTTTTCTTGGGGTTGTTGAGCAAAGCGCGTGGGATCTGGCTCTACTAGCAGCATCACACCATTCCAAGCTGTTGTTAGCTCTTCCCGGCTGACATAGCGAACGCCCACGGCTGGATCAGCTATGACATAGTTTCGCCCTTTTTTATCGTAGAGAACTACCCAGTGATAGCCCCGCCAATGAATAATTGCAGGCAATGGTAGTTCTTTGATTCGGTCTATGATCTCAGGTGCAGCTTTTACTGCTCTGCCATTAAAACCCAGATGTTCAGCACCGCGTTTGAGACCTAATAAAGTCGTACCTAGTTGTCCTGTTCCTACAGCTTCTCGGCTTTTATTGAGGCTTAAAAAGCGTCCGTAATGCCTGCAAATTGACACTAGACAAGCTGCTCCACAGTCTTCTTCACTTGACTGTAAAACACACTTGTAATTTTTGCGGGATTTGAATAGACCAAACATGAGTGATGTACCTATTTTAAGGTTGTAGGGATGTAAGGGTGTAGGGGGAGCAGAGGGGGATGTAGCTTGCTTCCCGTAGGGTGGGGGATGAGGGGGATAAGGGAGAGTCTTCCCAATCCCCAATCCCCAATCCCCAGTCCCCAAGCCCTACATATCTGCAATTAATCTGGCTTTTCTCAGAATGAATCGCATGACTGTTTCTTGACGGGAAATAATGTCTGCTTGTCCTTCCATTCCTGATTTGAGTTGGCATTGCCTTGAGCCTCTACCAACGTAAGGAGTTTGTGGTTCTATTGTGACTTCGTAGGCGGATGCTCTCACGCTTGGTGTTGGGCTATTGTTGGCAATTGGTAGGGCATCTGGTGCAATTGTTTTGACTGTGCCGTTGAGAGTGCCATAGTCTGGATAGGGACAGGCGGAAACCCGCATCTGGACTTGTTGGCCGGGTTTGATTTTGTTAATCTCTTGGGCTGGTACATTAGCTTTAATCAGTAAGGGGGCGTTGAGGGGAGCAATTTGAGCGATCGCTTCACTTGGTTGCACTACCTGGCCTGGGTTACGCAAGTTCAATTGCAATACAGTCCCGGCAATGGGAGCGCGAATTACACTCTGGTTAATGTCGTTTTCTGTTTGTTGCAGTTCTTTGCGGCTTCTATCCAGTTGTTTTTGAAATTCTAAGCGTTGTTGTAGAAGGGTTTCTCTTTCTTTGTTCAAAGCGGCTAAAGTAGCTATACCTCTTGCCTGTTCTTGCTGAATTCGTTCTAATGCTACCGTTACAGGAGCATCACTAGGATTAACACCGGTTCTGGCCTTGATTAAATTCGTTTGTGCGGTTGTCAAAGCTTGGTCTTTTTCTTCCAGAAGGTTTTGGGCGTTGGCTCTAGCTTGAGCCAGTTTCGCCTCGGCTGAGATAACGGCTTGTGCTTTTTCTTCGCGCAGATTGTTAGCGTTAGCTTTGGCTTGAGCCAGTTTCGCCTCGGCTGATTTGATGGCTTGTGCTTTTTCTTCTAACAGGTTTTTGGCGTTGGCTTTGGCTTGCTCAAGTTTGGCTTTGGCTGAGATAACGGCTTGGCCTTTTTCTTCACGCAGATTTTTGGCATTGGCTTTGGCTTGTACGAGTCTCGCCTCCGCCGAAATGACGGCTTGTGCTTTTTCTTCTAAGAGGTTTTTGGCGTTGGCTTTGGCTTGTGCGAGTTTCGCCTCTGCTGCTATCACAGCTTGTTCTTTTTCTTCAAAGGTATTGCGAGCGATCGCTCCTGATGCAACTATGGGTAACATTCGGTCACGTTGGGCGATCGCTACATTTAAAGCGGCTTTTGCTTCTTCGACTGTGGCGCTTAAAAGGTTTTCATTCTGCAAGCGATCGCGCTGTTCTCTAGCAACTTTCAAGGCGGTTTCGGCTTCTTCTACGGATGCTGTTAACAGTCTTTCCCGTTGTAAGCGTTCTTGTTGGGCTTTAGCTAAATTCCAGGCGGCTTCGGCTTCTTCTAAAGTTGTGGTTAAGAGGTTTTCATTCTGTAAGCGATCACGCTGTTCTCTGGCTAATTTCAAGGCATTTTCGGCTTCTTCTACGGATGCTGTTAATAGTTTTTCCCTTTGTAATCGATCACGTTGGACTCTCGCTAAATTTAAGGCGGCTTCAGTTTCTTTTACGGTTAGCTGGAGCAGCTTGTCTCGTTGGAGGCGATCGCGTTGTATCCTAGCTAAAGTTAAGGCTGTTTGGGCTTGTGTCATATCAGCCATAGCTTTGATTTGCTGGTCTTGATAGTTGCGTTGTGTACCACTAAGTTCAGCTTGTACAGCTAGATTGGTGCGGTAATTTAAAATGTTTTGGGCAGCAATTTGAGCATCAAGTTCTTTGAGTTGAGCATTGATGTTATTTTGTTGTAACTGAATCTGCTGAATCAGGTTTTGTAATTGGCTTTTTTGGTTCTGAAGGCGGGAATTATCAATATAAGCGATCGCTTCTCCTGGTGCTACCGTTTGGTTTTCTGCAATGTCAATCTTTTGAATTTTGCCACTAATGAGCGACTGCACAACCCGCAAGTCTCCCACAGGACGAATAGTTGCAGGTACTTTGACTGTGATGTTGTATTTAAGGATAGTTGCCAAACCAACCCCAGCTACAAACAGACTTAAGACGACTCCGCCGCCAATAGTTGTCCATTTACCAATATGGGGGAGAAACTCGTTGGCTTCTAATGTCGGCAGTTGCTCTGGATTTGGCTCATTTGATTGCTGCCAAAAATTATTGATGTGTTGGCGTAAGGTGTTCACAGTGTTGCACCTTCTATATATATGTGTGCAGAAAGTAGACTCAGTGAATAGATCGCCTGGTAAATCAACAGGCACTATTCATCACAACAAAACGTGAAACTACCTATTTTCAGGATAAAAAGGCAGAATTCAAAGCGTGGATGGGCGATCGCATCTAGCAACTTTAGAAGCTCAATGCGAAATGTCCACAAATGTTGCTAATACTAGCGAACATAATGTTGATGGATTGATATAATTAGAGACGGGGAACAAGAAAAGAGTGCGCTGGTAAAGTCATCACTTTTCTTAGTCATCTGGCGTTAGTAACGTCTAGAGAAAATAGAGGAGAACGCTCAAACTCCCTCAAAACCCTCACTTACGTTGAGCGAATTACTATTACCTCCTCTCCCCTTTTTTAATCAAAGGTTCAGACATAGTTTTTAACATTTACTTACCAAAAAAATTGTGAATCTAGCTGTTTTAGCACAATTATTTAGTGCCATCACAACTAAAAGCCCTAAGCCTTATATGGTAGTTTTCAAATAAATGAAATAGATGAGTATGGCTCTTAGTTATCTGCCTGAATTTAGACAGATGAAACTTAAGAACACGGTGCAGCCATAGCATAACCCTAACCTTATCCAACAAAAGGTAGCTGTGCTGCTGATCCCTATAGTCTTGTGTAAAATACCTTGTGTTACTTTTCCTAGAGAATTTTCTAGGATGATACCAAGTTCAGCATTACAGAAGAACTGGTTATCAGTTCCCTTATTTAAACAGAATCAAGCCGAAATATTTAGATTGAAGTAATATCATCAAATTCCCAAGTTTACGGTGCTATGTGGGAAATTTCACAACAGTTTACTCTGTAATCATTCAGTTATTCGGAATAGCGATCGCAGATGCTTAGTAGGTGTATGAACCAAGGATTTATGGATAAACACATGATTATTAGCCTCACTTACATGACTTAGATGAAACACCATCTAAGAACTTAACTATACGCACTGTTCTCTATGAATTCATAAACCTGGAGACATAAATGCAACTTAGAAGTTTACTACTTATAGTAGATGCAAAGTTATCTGAGCTACCAAAAGTAAAGCTAGGCTGGGTTTTGGGAAGTTGACTATAAACCTATAAACCATCCCACTGGAATTCTGCTAGCAGTAATAGGGAAAAAACCATCAAAGCACCAGTGGTGAGAAATTGCCACGCCACAACATAAGGCAAAATAAAAATCAAGAGTAAGTGCAGCAGACCTGTAAAGATTAAAGCACGCGATCGCACCCCTAAACCAGTACACAAGTAGCCGATTGTACTCAATCCCAACCATAATGGACACAAATTCAACAAGATTTTACCCCAGCCTAAGAAAATACTTAAATCAGTTAATATCACCCCAAATAGCATGAGTATCACCCAGGAATACAGCACCCATTTAACGTGGTGCATTTTTACCCAATAATGCGTCCAAATTACCATTGCTACGATACCAATCAAGCTGAGTAATGACCACCAAGTTGCTTGCAAACTCCAACTAATAGGGAGAAACTGAGCAGTAATAAACATGGGAATCAGCAATAAACTCCAAAATATACAAGCTTGATCAATGCAAGTGTAAAAAGTGGAATAAAGTTTTATCTTGCCAATTTTCCAATTAACGTGCCAAATTCCTTTTATTTCATGTTCATCTACAGTTGCTTGTTTGAGCCTTAGAGGTGGCTGTGAAGAATTAAAAAAGCTCATTGTTGCCAAAAATTTATTTTTTTAATCTGAAAGTATCTTGCTCACTTTTTATTTAAATTTAGCCAAATAATACTTCTACTCTCTGGGGTAAGAAATTAGGTTATTTCATATCTACTACAGGGAATAAGTTTAGTTATTTAATTTACTAAAAATTTGTTTTATTAAAAAACCACTAAAGAAAATCTCATTAGTGGTCATTATTCTGATACAGCAAATAATTGAAAAGTAATGAGTAATAAGTAGTGAGTAATAAGTAAATTTTTTACTCATTACTCATTACTTATTACTCATGGTCTACCTCACTTACTTCAAACTATAATAATTTGCGGTAACAACGAGCTGTAATCAAATACGGATGAAAAACTTCTAAAAAGTATTGCTGAATTGTGCGGAAGAAACTATCTAATACTGTCGGATCATCCAGATGAAAAGGATACTCATTATTGAATCCTTTGAAGAAGTACCAGTTGAGGATAAGTTTACCTTCAGATGCAAGTGCATGATAGAACTTTACTAACTGGTTACTTGGTTCTGGTAGATGTTCTAAAACATCAAAGCATAAAATAGTATCAAACAATTCTGTCGTGGGAAATTCCGCAGTACAAATCAGTTTGTTTTCTAAGCCCAGTTTTTTTGTCCGATACTGCACAAATTCACGATTGATGGGATTAATATCACAATATATCACCTGCGTGACTTGAGGACACAAAGCCGCCGCAATAGCATGAGTACCAATACCACCACCAAAATCTAAGACTTTACCACTAGCTTGATCTGCAATTAAACGCAGGGTATCTTGAATATATTCTTGACTATTTAAATGGAAAGCTGCTAAATCGAATAAATAATTATGACCAACTTGATTACTGTAAAAATCGTTAACTGTCTCCCAATTAAATTGATTTTGGCCTAATTCAGCCATAGCCGCTAAACCTGTTTGAATTTTAGATGTTAAAAAGTCAGCTTCTACATTCAAAAAGGTTTGTAAATGATGCTCTAACTGAAAGCTATTTTCCCAATAAGAATTGAAAAAAGTAGGTGTAGGAAAAGTCAACATATATCTAAACTCTATCAGTATGGTCATTAATTCATATCGTGTTTATTATTGCAATCAACACGATATCAATAGTCAAATTTTTACTTAGTAAATTTTATCAAAAAAACATTTATTTATTATCAAATTGATTTAGCAATAGATATGAATTTTGCTGATTTGTTTGCAGTAAAATAGCATTCATTATCTATTTAAGTACATTGGCAGAATTTGCATTAATGCAAAAGCTAAACCTGCACTGCCTAGTGGTACAGTCAAATTGTCAATTCCTAAAAATGAAAAAGCTTCTAAAGCAGTAGCAACAACAGCAACTGCCAATGCTACTATCCAAGTTTGCCAAATATTGCCGAATACACCCAATAAAATTAAACTACACACCAAATAGCTAACTAAAACCATTGTTAAAGAGCCTTCCCAACTTTTTTGCGCTCCCCAAATTTTATACTTGTGTTTACCAAAGCGTTGACCAATCAAAGCTGCTAGTCCATCACCCCAAGCCATAACCATCATACCGATCGCAGCGTACTGGGGTTGTTGCAAGTACCAAAAACAAGCCACTAAAATACCTACACTAGCAGCATAAAAAAATGTGCCTAAACTTTGTCTGCCTACGCTGTTGATACCTGGGAGAATAGGGAATATATACGACAATAGCGTGACTACACTCGCCACAATGGAAGCTCCAATCCCTACACTGGCAGGAATATTTAACCACCAAGCGATGAAAATAACATGACCAGCACCGATATGAACAATTTTGCGGATAATTTCCGGATCGCTAGTAGCAAAGCGACTTACCAATCCAGCGATCGCCAGAATCAAAGACACCCAAGCCGCAACTATAGAAATTTGCAGCCACAAAGGGGGATTGGAGATTAAATCAGGAAATGAAGTCAACAAAAGATGTTAATAGATAGAACAGATTTACCCTGTTTACCAATTTATAGGATTTAGGTGACGATGAAGCAATTATTGATTTGGTTAATTCAAGGCTACAGAATATTGATCTCGCCATTATTCCCCCCAACTTGCCGTTTCCAGCCGACTTGTTCAATGTATGCCATCCAAGCCATTGAAAGATTTGGCGTATTTCGCGGTGGCTGGATGGCTATTTGGCGCATCCTCCGTTGTCATCCCTTCCATCCCGGTGGTTATGATCCTGTACCGGAGAAAGAGGGGAGTGGGGAGTAGGGACTGGGGACTGGGGATGAATATTTTACTCAGCACGCTGCTCACGCCCTGCTCTGCTAACAGCACTCCCCAGTCAGCACTCACTCAGCACAACGTACAAAGGGGAGAAGGTCTTCTAGAATTGTTTTGTGATAGTGTTCTTGTGGATAATGACCGACGTTATTTAATTTAATTACTTCGGCATCGGGTACAGATTTAGCGAAACTTTCTGCTACATCTATAGGCAACCACGGGTCAATAATACCCCATTGAATGAGGATTGGTTTTTGCCATTGTTTAAAGCCAGATTCAATTTCTGACATAGCTGATGGCAATTGTAAATTGCGAATAGTTGCTAACAGCGCCCGCCCCACGGCTGAAGTTTTCAAAAAGGGTTTACGATAAACATCTAAGTCTTTGTCTTCAATACGATAACGGCTACCACCTTCTAAAGTCCGGTCAACTAATAGGGGGTCTTGGGTCATCATTTCACCTGCCAATGGTAAACCCATTTGTTGAATTTTCCAAGGTAATTTGGCAGTAGTAGAAATTGGTGTATTTAAAATAGCTATGTTGACAATTTTTTCGGGGTTTCTTAAGGCATATTGTAAACCTACAGAACCTAAAAAACCTTGTACAACTAAAGAGAACTTGTCCAGTTCTAAAGCATTAATAAATCCGTCTAAAGCTTTAATAAAAGCATCAGGAGTGTAAGCAAATTCTCTTTTTTCCGGCTTGCCAGAAAAGCCATAACCAATCCAATCTGGTGCGATCGCTCGTGTTCCCTGACTAGCTAAAGCTGGCATAATATTCCGCCAACTGTAACTTTGTGATACCAACCCATGCAATAAAACCACAGGCAATAAATCACTTTGACCAATTGGTGCAGCTTCCCGATAAAACCACTCAAAACCATCTATGGTTATTTTATTTTCTGTTATTGACACGCTACTTTCCTAAAAATTTATTCAAACGACGGAGAATAGGGCATTAGGCATTGAGCATTCCTCAAAAATTCCCCCTCATCTCCCCCATCTCCCCCAATCCCCAATCCCTACTCCCTACTCCCTACTCCCCACTCAGAATCTTCTCACGAATTGCGCTAGCTGTTGCGGGAGCCAGTAAAACCCCATTGCGATAGTGTCCTGTAGCTAACAGGACATGATTACACCCTGGTAATGTCTCAATTACAGGGGCAGGACGACCTTCTGGACGGGGACGCAAACCTGACCAAGTGCGGATAATTTTGGCTGTTGCTAACTCTGGACAAAAGGCAATAGCTTGTTGTTTGACGGATTCTAAGAGTTCGTGATTGGGTGGGATCTCATCGCCATTGCTAGGAAATTCCACTGTTGCGCCTATCCAGTAATCTCCGCCACCAATCGGTACTATATGCACATCATTACCATTGATAGCTGGTTGAAAGTCAGGATTTCCTAAAAAATGACCTAAAGATACTTGCAATGCTTGCCCCAATACAGGACGAATATCTACCTTTTGATGGAGTTGTGCAGTCAGTTCTGTAGAACCCAAGCCAGCAGAGATAATCAGCCAATCGGCGCTAAATTTTCCGGCTGTTGTCTCAACTGCAATAGATTGGCTAGTTGCTGGTGTGGGAATTCCTAAGACATTAACACCAAATTTGAAAGTTACACCTTTTTTCTGTGCGCCTGCAACTAAAGCTAGAGTTAAGGCGGTAGGGTCTAATTGGCGGTCTTGAGGAGAGTAGACAGCGCCAGTAACTTGGGGATGATTAACTTGAGGACAAATATCTTTCAGTTTTACCGTATCCCAAACTTCCAATTGCCAACCTTGGGAATGGCGAATTGCTGCTAAATTTTCCCAGTCTGCTAAATTATCTTCTGCTAGACACAGATGAAGTATACCTTGACGGTTGAAAGGGATAGTAAGACCAGTTAAAGCTTCTAATTCAGGAATCAAAGTTTCATAGCGTTGGATGCTATTTTGCCGCATTTGCCAAGCCTTACCCTTGACTTTCTGGCTAATTATCCCCACCAGAACACCGAGGGCTGCACCTGTAGAAGCTTGTGCTGGTGGCTGTTTATCGAAAACTGTAATGTTAATGCCTGGGACTTGGCTGAGTTCATAGGCGATCGCTGCACCAATCACCCCACAGCCGATAATGATTACATTCATGATTTTTACTTACAGGACGGGGAAATAGGGGAGTGGGGAGTAGGGGAAGTGGGGGGAGATGGGGGAGTCAATTTCCAATTTTGCTCCCCCTTATCCCCCTCATCCCCCTCATCTTCTTCATCCCCCTCATCCTCTCTTATTTTCCTCTATCGTCCTTAGCTAGCTTCTGACTCACTGGGGGTTTCAGGAAGCAATTGGAGGAACTGATCAACATCTGCAAAAGCAGCTTGATAGTTACTTAAGGCCAGTTGAGTATTACCAGTGCTAGCAGCCTGATCGATTTTAACTAGGTGGTTGAGCAAATCTTTAGTGATTTGCCTAGCTGCGGTTTGTTCTTTAGGTAGCAGGTTGGGTGTGATATAGGTCATACTCAACCTAACTTCTGCCATCGGGCCGTGGATAAAATTACCCACATCGATCCATTCTTTTTTCTGAATAAGAGTTTTCAGTTCGTCTGCGCGATCGCGCACAGCTTTAACTTCAGGAGAGTGAACCTGAATTTTCTCAATTTGAGCAGCTGTGTAAGTTGGAGGTGCAACTGCGGTAGTAGGACTACCACAACTAACTAGAAAAGTTGCTACAAGTACAAGCAGTAATGAAATGATTGAGCGTTGACGCGCCATACACTGAAATGGGTTGGTTTCCTTTTGCCGATTCACAGTGTAATTTTAGATCGCTGAGGTAATTTATCGTTCTTACTTGCAAATGATTTTGTAAAAAAATTTTGATATAGCACATGGTGTTTTCCACAAAAAGCTCAGTGTGAGCTGTTTTTGGAAAAATTTTAAGTACAATTGCTTAATTAGGGGCAAAGAAGGAGCAGGGGAGCAGAGGAGAACAACTTTTACCCAATCCCCAGTCCCCAGTCCCCAATCCCCAACCCCACTCCCCACTTTCGTCAGTTCAAATCAAGGAGTGTTTTTTCGTGAATGCAGCTGAACAGGCAACCAACCTTGAACTCGCCAGCAAAATTGCTACGGTGGTTAATTTATTCAAATTTGAGTTTCCTGATGCTAAGTCAGATTTAAAACCTTGGCACAATGATCCAGACACCAGAGAATTAATTGATCCAGATTCTATAGATATTGGTTTTCATTTTCCAGGTGTCAGTAAATCTTGGCGCAGTCGCAGTGTATTAATTCAAATCCGCTTTCACCAAGATCCCATCACGAAATCACGACGAGCAATTGGCTTAGAGGTAGCAGGGTTTGATCATCGCGGTGAGGTATGGCGACTCTCTACAGTGGAAAATTGGGGCTTTGTGGGCGAATCTGCTCCTTCCCCTGAAATTGGCGATCGGCTAAAACAAGTTTGCCGCCAGATTTTAGAGGTATTTACTAAATCGAGTGATTAATTTTATTTAAAAATTTTTCCTAGCCACAATACAACTAAAATTCCTAACAAAAGCCAAATAGCCACAACAACACCAGCCGCCACCCAGTTAGTTGGCTTACTTGAAGATTGCTCTATCTCAGCCCTCTCTCTACACTCAGACAATACAGATGGGGGTATTAACTTGATGAGTAACCAAATTCCTAGGGGTACTATGAGCAAGTCATCAAGGTAGCCAATGACAGGAATGACATCGGGAATCAAATCTATAGGACTAAAAGCATAAGCCACAATGATGATTGCCAACAGTTTGGCATACCAGGGAACTCTGGGGTCTTTACTGGCTAAATATACAGCATAAACATCTTTTTTTAGTTCCTTGGCGAACTGTCGTAATGACTGCATAGGGAAGGGTATTTTTAATTATCGAAATGGCAATTACCATCAACACAATAAGCTGACTGATAGGTATTGGAGCGTTTACCAAATAAGGTATAACGATTATCGCGGATTTGTTCGTAGAAGCGATCGCCTGCCCATTTTACCCCCGGTAAGGCTTGATATGCGTCTACAAAAATGCTACCAAAGGGTAACAATCGTCCAATTTCTTCTGCTGCATTGCTACCTTGCCAACGTCTATCAGGCGCATTCGCATCAATTAACATCATTCCTTGTTCACAATCTTGAGATGTTACACCCCATTGAGCCAAGGCTAGTTCATCTTGCATGGGAATATAACGAAATAGTTTACCGTGGTCTAAAGTTTCTAGTAGTTGCACCAGAGTGACGCAGAGATTGCAGTTACCATCGTAAATCACATAGTAATTCATGAAATTGACTCCAATTTGGCTGATTATTGTGTTGTTAGTTATGCAAAATATCTTAATATATGATTTAGTGAGTAAAATTCAGATCAATAGATCATCAATTTTGCTGATCAAAGTTTGTTAAATATCCAGTATAAACAACTCTGACAACAGTAGGGGAGCCAGAATTAAAAGCTAGATTTCAGCCTGTTGTATTTCCGAATTATGAGTTTTCATGTCTTGGCATTGCTGAGTTGAAATATGATTGCAACTTTATAGATTAATTCAGCAAAGCCCAAAATTTATTGTCCTAAAACTGGTGAGCAAGTATTTATGAAATACAAACTCTTGGGCAAAAGTGGACTGCGAGTTTCTGAACTTTGTTTAGGAACTATGACATTTGGGGAAGATTGGGGTTGTGGTGCTTCCAAGGATGAAAGCCAGAAAATATTTAATACTTTTGTGGAAACTGGCGGTAATTTTATTGATACCGCCAACGGGTACACCGAAGGTAGTAGTGAAAAAATTGTTGGTGAATTAATTGCTCAAGACCGAGAACGCTTTGTGGTGGCGACAAAATATTCCTTCCCCTCGCAAATCATGGGTGAACGCAAAGGCGACCCCAATGCTAGTGGGAATCACCGCAAGAATTTAATCCAGTCTTTAGAAGGCAGCCTCAAACGGCTGAATACTGAATATATTGATTTATTCTGGTTGCACGCTTGGGACTTCACCACCCCTATAGAAGAAGTGATGCGATCGCTCGATGATCTGGTAAGGCAAGGTAAAATACTGTACATCGGCATCTCTGATACTCCAGCTTGGATTGTTTCTCAAGCCAATACTATGGCTCAATACCACAGTTGGACACAATTTGTAGCTTTGCAAATTGAGTATAGTTTGATTCAACGCACCCCAGAACGAGATTTATTACCGATGGCTAAAGCCTTCGATTTAGCTGTTACACCTTGGTCGCCTTTAGGGGGTGGAGTGCTAACAGGGAAATACAACCAACCTATACAACCAGGGCAAGAACAAGGAAGACTGGCAAATCAAGCATGGGGTCATATTTCTGAGAGAAGTTTAGCGATCGCTGAGGTTGTCAGTCAAGTTGCCGCAGAAATTGGCTGTACACCTTCACAGGTGGCGATAGCTTGGTTACGCACTCAAAGCGGCGTGATTATCCCCATTATTGGGACGCGAAAATTAAGTCAGTTGCAAGATAACTTGGCATCCTTGGATGTCATCTTATCCCCAGCACATCTGCAACGCCTTCATGAAGTCAGTCAAATTGAGTTAGGCTTTCCTCATGATTTCTTGCAAAATGACACCATGCGCGATCGCCTGTTTGGTGGTACATTCAGTGTCATAGATAACCACCATGCCTAAATTTAAGCTAAAAACAGCCTCAATATAGCATATTCAGCGATATCAGCCATCTGTCGCTGGCATTCTTCCTGAGATAAACGCAATCTATCGCCAGGAAGTTTCGGACAATCTGCTCATCGCAATACTATCTGTAGAGTGAATTGTGACAACTCATTAGGAAGAATTATGAGTGAAAATACTCTATCAACACGCCTGTACCCCACTCGCATTGATATTCCAGCTGAAGTCAGAGAGCAAGTTGTCAGCCTGCTTAACCAAACGTTGGCAGCTACTTTAGACTTGAAGACTCAAACCAAGCAAGCACATTGGAATGTCAAAGGGACTGATTTCTATCAGTTACATGAATTGTTTGATGAACTAGCAGGCGAGTTGGAAGAGTTTGTTGACATGGTAGCGGAACGAGTCACAGCTTTAGGCGGATATGCTGTAGGAACAGCTCGTGCAGCTGCGAAAAATTCTATCTTGCCAGAATACCCCTTTGATATTTTGGATGGACAAGAACACGTAGCCGCTTTAGCTGACCGTTTTGCACCCTATGCCCAGCATATCCGGAAAGCGATCGCTAAAACTGATGACTTAGGCGATGCTGATACTGCTGACTTGTACACCGAAATTTCCCGCACTATTGATAAACGCCTGTGGTTCTTAGAAGCCCATCTCCAAGCATCAGCCATCAAAGCCGGAAACGGTGCAGGCGTTGCTAAAACTCAACAACCAGCTGCTGTGAAATAACAATCCTTGGGGAATATCTGCTGTTGAAACCTAATATAGGAATCCGCTTTGATTTCTAAAATTATCTGCGTAGTCAGGCAATAGGCAATAGGCATTCTTGCAATAGGAAAGGAGAGAGTAGGGGTGTACTGAGTTTTTTATGCGCTAGCGCAGGCTACGCCAACAGAAATCAAATACGAGTCCTATAGTATCTTTTTGGTAAGTACGCCACTTTTAAGTGCGTACTTTTCATTTTATATGTACATACTTTACTATTTAGATAGTTCAAATTCAGACGAAAAAACTCTAGCAATTTCAACTAATTAGCCACAAATAAACACAGATAAAACCACTATATATTTTTCATCAACATACAAAAAACATCAAAAATTTTCCTTCCCCATTCCCTAATTTTCAAGAGAGGTAAATCTATGACTCCGAATACAGTCAACTACTTAATTCATGGTCGCAACGAACGTGGTCGTAGTCAAATTGCTTGGCTCGATAGTTACCATACATTTTCCTTTAGCAATTTCTATGATCCCAATCGTATGGGATTCCGTTCTTTGAGAGTGATTAATGATGATCGCATTGCTCCTGGTGCGGGATTTCCTACCCACGGACATCGTGATATGGAAATTCTTACCTATGTGCTATCAGGTGCAGTAGAGCATAAAGATAGTTTGGGTACAGGTTCAGTCATTCGTCCCGGTGATGTCCAAATTATGAGTGCTGGTACTGGAATTCATCACAGCGAATTCAATCACTCCAAAACTGAACCACTCCATCTTTTGCAAATCTGGATTTTACCAGACGAGCAAGGGTTATCTCCTAGATATGAACAAAAAGCTTTTACTACAGAAGAAAAACGTGGTCAACTTCGCTTAGTGGCGGCTAAAGATGGGCGTGATGGTGCTGTTACTATTCACCAAGATGTGAATATCTACGCATCTATTTTAGAACCCGGTGATGTAGTTAATTATCACGTCAAACCCAATCGTTATGCTTGGTTACAAATTGCTCAAGGTGTCGCTACTTTGCACGGTGAGGAATTAAGAGCAGGTGATGGTGTACAAATCAACGGAGAGGAAAAACTAGAAATCAGCACAGATATTGGCACAGAATTTTTGCTTTTTGATCTGGCTTAATATGCAAGGGTGCGTCAGTATGAATAATTTCTTGTTACAGCTAGGTTTTCTCACACTGACGCACCCTACATCTTGGATATTTTTTTATCTGGAAGAAACTTTGTAGAGACGTTCCATGGAACGTCTCTACATTCTTTGTGTAGGATGGCTGTGGATGAGTAGCAATCAACCTTCTAAAATCAAGCGAATATGATTTTTCAGGCGATCGCTAAATATTGAGTCAATTTTTGAATAAAATTTCCATATCATTTATGACTTTTTTATATTGTTAATAGTGAACAATTATCTAAAATTCTTAGAGATAAATTCTTTGTGCTAACACACATTAAAAAATGGCTGATGGTAGCAAGATGAGAAGATTTTCCACAAGAACGAAAAAAACCAAGCGATCGCTTAAGTTGTAAACTGTCTTTTATCATTCACCTTTAGGTAGATTAGGGAATATCTATAAAACAGTATATTTGGATGTGATAACACAAAATGGGACATAAATCATCATGCTAAAACAGTAAACTCCATAACGAAATTTACCATTCTGATTCAGTCTTAGTTCACTTGTTTTTAGGTTTGCTGTCAGCTATGTCATCCTCTGAGCGTCAAACTAATTTTAGAGACCACATTCCTCAGTCACCCTACGAGTCACCCCCTGATCATCGGCGGTGGCTACGTTTATTGTTAGCTGGCATATTTCTCCTAGTAGGCGGAACAGCAGTAGTTTGGCGATTACTCACCCCAACTAATCCAGAACCTTCAGCCGCTAACGCTCAATTGCCAGGGGTAAGAGTCAAAATATCCCCTGTACAGGTAGGCACAATCGAGGACAGTACAGACTTTGTTGCTACCCTAGAATCCCGACGTTCTGTCAAACTGCAACCAAGAATTCAAGGACAAGTTACTCAGATATACGTGCGACCAGGTGATGCTGTGACTCCTGGCGCAGCAGTGATGCAAATCGACCCCAGACAGCAACAAGCAGCCTTAATTAGTAATGATGCTGCTGTTGGTGCAGCCAAGGCACAGTTAGAAAACGCTTTCGCCACACTCAAATCACTGGAAGCTGAAAGATTATCTTACTTATCAGATGTGCGTTTACATCAGCAAGATTATCAAAGATACGCCAGTTTAGCAGAGGAAGGAGCTGTGTCTCGGCAAACCAAGGATCAATCTGCTAATAGATTGGCTACAGCTAGAGCCAGTCTGAATGCTCTTGATTCCAGGATTCAAGCCCAAAGAGCTAGCATAGTGCAAGCTCAACAAGCTTGGCAGCAAGCCCAGGCAAATACACAACAGCAACAATACCAACTGCAAGATTACAGAATTACTGCCCCCTTTGCAGGTACTGTAGGTAATATTCCTGTAAAAGTTGGTGATTTTGTTAACACATCTACCCAATTAGTGACCATCACTCAAAACCAACCGTTAGAACTGAATGTTTCCGTCCCCCTAGAACGAGGCCCCCAATTGCGTAAGGGAATGCCTATAGAGATGATGAACGCTCAAGGTCAAGTTTTGGGGACAAGTCGGGTATTTTTCATTGCTCCCAACGCCAGTAACGATACACAAACCATTCAGATTAAAGCTTTGTACACCAACGCCAACAATCAGTTAAGGGCAGATCAGTCAGTCAGAGCCAGACTGATTTGGAATCAGCGTCCTGGGGTGTTAATTCCGACTACAGCCGTGTCTCGTGTGGCAGGAAATAATTTTGTTTATGTAGCTGAAACGGAAACATCACCGCAAGGAGTGACTCAATTAGTCGCTCGCCAAAAACGGGTGCAACTAGGCGATATTCGCCGCAATTCATACCAAGTTCTAGCCGGATTGCAGCCACAAGACAAAATCATTGTCTCAGGCTTGCTCAATCTGAAAGATGGTGTGCCGATTGTTCCGGAATCTCTTTAGGGACTGGGGACTGGGTACTGGGGACTGGGTACTGGGAAAAAGCGGAAAATCCTTCCCCCTTGCACCCTGCCCTCTGCCCCAATTCCTCTTCTTCCAATCCCCAATCCCCGACCCTAATGTTTGCCAACTTCTTTATTAAGCGACCCGTATTTACAAGTGTCTGCGCCATTATTATTTTGCTGATGGGTGCAATTAGTATTCCCACGCTACCAACAGATAGATATCCAGAAATTAGTCCTACACAAATTATTGTTAATGCTAATTATGTCGGTGCTAGTGCGGAAGTTGTCGAAAAAACTGTCACGAGTGTCTTAGAACGCCAAATCAATGGTGTGCAAGGCATGAAGTATATGACTTCTAGCAGTAGTAATGATGGTAGTAGTACGATTACTGTCACCTTTGACGCGTCACGGGACAAAGATATTGCCGCCGTTGATGTGCAGAATCGTGTATCTCTTGCCCAGCCACAGTTACCAGAAGCGGTGCAGCGTACTGGCGTAACTGTGAGCAAACAGTCGAATAATCTGCTGCTGGCGATGGGATTGTATAGCGATCGCCAAACATATGACAATATATTTTTAAGTAACTATGCTGACTTATATATAGTAGATGCCCTGAAAAGAATTGATGGCGTGAGTGAGGCGCGGATTTTTGGCGAACGCCGTTATGCTATGCGCCTCTGGCTTGACCCCAATCGCTTGGCTAGTCGGAACTTGACAGCCCAAGATGTGATCGATGCACTGGATGAACAAAATATCCAAGTGGGGGTAGGGCAAATCGGCCAGCCACCCATCCCCGCCGATCAAATGTATCAAATTGATTTGACGGCAGTCAGTAGATTAACTGAAGTGGCAGAATTTGAAAATATCATTCTCAAAACCGGTGCGGATGGCTCACTGATTACATTTAGAGATATCGGCCGGGCAGAATTGGGGGCAGAAAACTATAATTCGTTTCTGCGATTTCGGGGTCAAGAAGGAGTAGGGATTGGGATTTTTCCGGTTCCTGGCAGTAATGCTTTAGAGGTAGCTCAGGCTGTGAAAGGGGAAATGGCAAGGTTGGCAGCCAGTTTTCCGCCAGGGATGACTTATCAAGTGGCATTTGATACGACGGCTTTTGTGGAAGAGTCTCTAGCAGAAGTGGTGACAACTCTACTCAAAGCGATCGCTCTGGTTGTTCTGGTAATATTTATTTTCCTCCAAGATTGGCGAACTACCCTCATCCCTGTCATTACCATCCCCTTGTCATTAATTGGGACTTTCGCGTTTATCAAGGTTTTTGGCTTTTCTATCAATACTTTGACGCTGTTTGGTCTGACTCTAGCTACAGGGATGGTAGTTGATGATGCCATTATTGTGGTCGAAAATATCTCCCGCTTAATTCAAGACCAGGGAATGTCACCGCGTCAAGCTGCAACTGCAACTATGCGTGAGTTATTTGGGGCTGTAATTGCTACATCATTAGTATTGATGGCGGTATTTGTCCCAGTGGCATTTTTCCCTGGGGCGACTGGTCAAATTTATCGGCAGTTTGCTTTAACTATTGCTTTTTCTATTGGCATTTCTACCTTTTTGGCTGTCACCCTCACGCCGACTTTATCGGCTTTATTGCTCCGACAACAGCCCAACCCACGGGGGGTACTTGGTCAGTTTTTTGGCAGGGTGAACCGGATTTTAGAGCAGATGCAGAGGCAATATGAGCGATCGCTACATTTATTAAACCGCATCAAGGCGATCGTCATCGGCTTATTTATCACCTCCCTAGGATTGACAGGCTGGCTATACATCTCCGTCCCCACAGCATTTATCCCTGATGAAGACCAAGGTTATTTCATCACCTTGATTCAAGCACCAGAGGGGGTTTCCCTCAACTACACAAGCAAAGTCATGGCGCAGGTGGAAGCCGAAATCCTGAAACTACCAGAAGTAACTGGTACTTTTGCCATCGGTGGTTTTAGTTTTAGCGGTAACACAGCTAATAGTGGGGTAATTTTTACCACCCTCAAGCCGTGGGATGAACGTCAGCAATCAGGACAATCAGCCGAGGAAATTATTAATAAGTTGCAAGGAGTCTTATCTAATATCCCCGAAGCCCGGATTTTTCCTGTTAACCCCCCATCTATTGATGGTTTAGGCAATTTCGGCGGCTTCCAATTGCAATTGCAAGATAGGTCAGGAACTACCGACTTGAATACCATGCTAGAAGTCATGGGGCGATTGATTGAACAAGCTAATCAAACCCCAGGATTAGCAGGTGTGTTTAGTACCTTTAGTGCCAACACACCGCAGATGTTAATCGCAGTAGACCGCAACCAAGCTAAAGTCTTACAAGTGCCGATAGATGATATCTTTAGAACCCTACAAAGTTACTTGGGTTCACAATACGTCAACGACTTTAATTTTCTGTCGCGGACTTATCGGGTATATGTGCAAGCCGATGCTAAATTCCGTTCTGAGCCTGGGGATATTGGTAAATTATATGTGCGTTCCGAGGCTGGGAAAATGATTCCCCTGAGTAACTTAGTCAAGTTGACACCCACCACAGGAGCGCAAACCATCAATCACTATAACCTGTTGCGGTCGATAGAAATCAACGGTGGGGCGGCTCCTGGCTATAGTTCCGCACAAGCGATCGCCTCAATGGAACGCCTAGCCCAGCAAGTTTTACCAGCCAGTATGGGCTATGAATGGTCAGGAATTACCGCCGAAGAACAAACCTCAGATGGTCAAGCACCTTTGATTTTTGGTTTAGGATTGGTGTTTGTGTTCTTGGTACTAGCCGCCCAGTATGAAAATTATGTAGACCCCTTGATTATTATGCTGTCCGTCCCTTTGGCGATTTTGGGAGCATTAACAGCACAGTCACTTAGGGGTTTGAGTAACGATGTGTTTTGTCAGGTGGGGTTAGTGATGCTAATTGGGTTGGCGAGTAAAAACGCAATTTTGATTGTGGAATTTGCTAACCAATTGCGTAATCAAGGGCTACCCCTGACTAAAGCTGCTATTCAAGCAGCCCAAGAACGCTTACGCCCGATTCTCATGACTGCTTTATCTACATTGTTAGGGATTTTTCCCCTGTTAATCGCTGGTGGTGCAGGTGCGGCTAGTCGTCAATCTTTGGGGACAGCAGTATTTGGGGGGATGTTAGTAGCTACGTTCTTAAGTTTGTTCGTTGTGCCAATACTATATATTGTGATTTGTCAGATGAGCGATCGCATCAAACCAAACCGCAAGCCTCCTTTCACTGGTTCTAGCCAAGAAGACAAAATTTCTTCTGTCATCCGTCGGTAAATTTAACCTTGGTGTAGTAATTTTCAGGAGAAGGCAAGAGGCAGAAGAAAGAGAAATTTAAACTAAGTAGCTCAGTGTTAAAACTTATCGCTATGGCAAGGCAGGAGGCAGGAGGCAGAAGGCAGAAGGGAAGAGGGTTATAGCTTTGTTTACCTTTCTTAACTCAGTTTTGTTTTTTCCCACCGACTTACTTAATGACTAATGACTTCGGGCTTAGAACCGGGAACTTCGGGCTTAGAACATGAAACTTCGAGTTCAAAATACGAAATTTCAACCTTAGAACTCGAAACTCCGAGCTGAGAACATGAAACTTCGAGTTCAAAATACGAAATTTCAACCTTAGAACTCGGAACTTTGAGCTTAGAAGTCGGAACTTCGAGCTTAGAACTCGGAACTCCAAGCTCAGAACTCAAAACTCCAAGCTCAGAACTCCCTCCTACCTCCTAAAACACAGAAACCCACACCATGAACACAAGCATCAACCTATTTACACCAGTTCAACTAGGTTCTTACACTCTACCCAACCGGATTGTTATGGCTCCCATGACTCGGTTACGGGCAATTGACAACATTCCAAATGCGCTGATGGCGACATACTACGCACAACGAGCTAGCGCAGGGTTAATTGTGACTGAATGTACAGCAGTGTCACCCCTAAGTTTAGGATATATCAACTGTCCAGGGATTTACACAGAAGCACAAATTGCAGGGTGGCGGTTGGTGACAGATGCAGTGCATCAACAAGGTGGACGCATCTTTCTACAACTGTGGCATTCTGGGAGAGTTGGTCATCCGGCTTTGTTGGGTGGAGAATTACCAGTTGCGCCTAGTGCGATCGCTGGGGTTGGTTCTCTGCACACACCCATTGGTAAGGTATCTTTAGAAACTCCCCGTGCTTTGGAAACTAAAGAAATTGCCGCAATCATCGCACAATTTGGCAAATGTGCCGCGAATGCTTTGGTGGCTGGCTTTGATGGTGTAGAACTACACGGTGCATTCGGTTATTTAATCGATCAATTTTTACAAGATGGTTCTAACCAGCGCACCGATGAATACGGTGGTGCGGTGGAGAATCGTAGCCGCTTTCTTTTGGAAGTATTGGAAGCTGTCACTAAGCTTTGGGGAGGCGATCGCGTCGGGATTAAACTCTCCCCAAGTAACACCTTTTACGGAATGCACGACTCCAACCCCAAAGAGACATTTACTTATGTAATGAATGCTCTCAACCGCTTTGGTTTGGCTTATGTCCACCTCATGGAACCTAATGAAGTTGATTTGTCAACTCGTGAAGTTATGAATCCTGTAACACCATATTTCCGCCAAATCTTCAAAGGTACGTTAATTACCAACGGTGGTTATGATCGTCAAACAGGAGATAATATTCTCGCCAAAAATGATGCGGATTTAGTATCTTTTGGCAAACTATTTATTGCTAATCCCGACTTACCAAAAAGATTGCAAATTAACTCTGAACTCAACACACCAAATCCGAAAACATTCTACAGCCCAGATGCCACAGGATATACAGATTACCCATTTTTAGTCAATAGTTGATGGATAACGGCTGGTATATGTGCAGAAAGGAATATTTCGTAAAGTTTGGTAACGTAAATTGTTAAAAACCTTTCTTGGTAGGGAGGTTTTTTTATTGTCAAGTGATTTTCATTTATACACCAGTAACTTAAGATTTATTACTTAAGAAAAGTTGCTAATCGTAAAAACACTAATCATGACCGCTTTTATAGCTTTTATCCTAAAAAGCCGTATATTTACGGAAACGATTTATTGAGTTTTCAGATAAACTCTACTAACTCCTGAGTTATTACTTACTTAGTTTTACATAGTAGTAATTCTGTAAATTGCCTAATCATTGCACCTAGTCATTAGGTGCATTTGTTTTGTCAGTGATTTACGCACATCAGCCAAACCTAAAATCTACAGAGACAATTTGCCGATTTAGCTGATAGATAAGTTTAATTTATTGTTTAATATGGCAGTCCCTAATCTTCCTGTCGCAGCTAACAAAACTGGTAAATAAATATGGGCTAAAAAATTTGTATAAAAAATTGTAAATTATACAAGTGGTAGCTCGTGTACTCGATTTAAGAGTCTGAACTTTACCCCTAAATATTACTTCTCAGGCATCCGAAAATTATGGATCTTTCCAACTTTACTACTCTGCAAAACTTAGAAGCCGCCTTCGGTGGCGAATCAATGGCGAACCGGAAATATTTGTTTTTTGCTGAGGTAGCACGTAAACTGGGGTTTAAAGATTTAGCTAAACTGTTTCGTGAAACCGCCGAACAAGAAACCGAACACGCCTTTGCTCATTTTGAGTTGTTACACCCAGAACTGGTTGTAGAAAATCCAGAGGCTTTAACTGATGAGCAAAAGCGGGAAATTGTCTCTCGTTGCTTATCTTTAGCCATTGAAGGCGAAACCTACGAATACACTACAATGTATCCTGATTTTGCCGCAGCTGCTCAAAGCGATCGCGACAATCCCGCCGCCGCAGAATTTCTCAAGCAAGCGCAAGAATCTAGCGAACACGCTGACACCTTCCGCGCCGCCGCACACCGTTTTGGTTTACTAAAATTTATCGAAAATTACCACGCCGATCGCTACACTGAAGCCTTAGAAGTAATTAACGGTGGACAACCTACAACCAGAGTGGCGAGTGACGATCCCAACACCCGTAAATGGATTTGCAGACAATGCAGCATGATTTACGATCCTGTAACTGGTGATCCTGACTCTGGTATTGCACCCGGCACACCCTTTGAAGCTATTCCTGATGATTGGCAATGTCCCATCTGTGGTGCTACCAAAAAGACTTTTATTCCCCTTGAAGAAAAAACTGCCGCCTAAAATACTCTTAAAATAACGCGAAGTTTTATGTATAAAACTTCGCGTTATTTTTGGAAGAAATTACGAATTGAATTTTGTCAACCAGTTAAAATACTTGCTTCAGCAGCATCACCCTAAGTAAGTCGGTGGGAAAAAACAAAACTGAGTTAAAAAAGGTAAACAAAGCTATAACCCTCTTCCCTTCTGCCTCCTGCCTCCTGCCTCCTGCCTTGCCATAGCAATAATTTTTAACACTGAGCTACTTAGCCATGATCAAACTTTATATTGGTGGACTGTCGCCTAAACTGAAATAATCACGATTTCTATTAATAGCTCTCGTACAGTCAATTTATGCGATTTGCAGCAGTTTCACTCCAGTATGACTTCCTACCGCGCTTTTATAAAATGGCTAGCATCAACGTGCTGTCCAACATGATGGTTCCCTTAGCGGGGATTGTTGATATTGCATTTCTGGGACATTTAGCAGACATCCGTCACTTAGCTGGGGTTATTCTAGCAACTATTCTCTTTGACTATCTTTACCGAGTGTTAAAGTTTTTACGCTCTAGCGTGAACGCCTTAACTGCACAAGCTGTAGGGCTGGATGATCACAAAACTATTTTATTAGTTGGGATACGGAGTGCTGTAATTGCGCTGGGGTTGGGGTTATTGATCCTATTGTTGCAATACCCAATCCAAAAGATGGGATTCTGGATTTTAAGTGGTTCCCCTGAAATTGAGAGTTCGGGAACTGACTATTTCTATGCCAGAATTTGGGCAGCTCCGGCTGTGTTACTCAACTTTGTATTGATTGGTTGGTTTACGGGGCGAGAACTGAATAGTCTGGTACTGCTGATATCTCTAATTGGCAATGGTTCTAATGTGCTGCTGGATTATTTGATGATTGTCAAATGGGGTTGGGAAAGCATGGGGGCGGGATTAGCTACTGCCATCAGTCAGTATTTGGCGTTAGTGACTGGTTTAGTGGGGGTGTGCTTTACCATTCAATGGGCAAAAGTAGCAGCTGCCTTACAAGAGGTATTTGATTGGGTAGCTTTGAAAGATACTGTTATTCTCAAAACCAACATTTTGGTGCGATTTTTAGTATTGATTTCCACCTATGCCATCTTTACTAATTTGAGCGCCACAATGGGAACAATCACCCTGGCAGAAAATGGGTTGTTGTTGCAAATTGCGCTGTTAAGTCAGTTCACCATTCAAGGTGTAGGGATGACAACGCAAACCTTGACAGGCAACTTTCAGGGTAAAGGGACAACAGAAAAGATGATCCCATTGTTGGCTATTTCTATAATTACCAGCTTAATGATTGCTCTCGGTTTAGCGATCGCATCTGTAATTTTCCCAGATACAGTATTTGGTCTGTTGACTAATCATACAGAAGTTAATGAACACATTAGTAGCTATGTCATTTGGTTACTACCGCTTTTAGGATTAACCGCGATCGCTTTCATGTTAGAAGGATACTTCATCGGCTTAAAGTCAGGTGCAATTATCCGTAACGCCGTTCTCTTAGCCTTCGGATTAGGTTTTACACCCCTAGCTGTCACAGCATGGTATCTACACAATAATCACATTTTATGGATGGCGCTTGTTAGTTACATGACGATCATGATTGTAGCGTTGGGGTCACAATTACCAAAGACACTGGGCAGCAAAAATCTTCTCAATCAAGATTTACTTCCCAGCCCGTAAAATTCCCCCTCCCCAGGCCCTAATTTTTCCGAAATCAGTAGTATTCCTCACAACATCCTCACATTTTCTGTTTATAACAGCTTTGAAGGTGATGGTCATCAGCCAAAAACTCGATCAATACCTGTTACTTACCAATTTGAGCCAAAATATCGGTGTTCTTCTTATGAGTAGCTACTTGTTTCATGATGAATTGAGCTTATTAGAAAAAACAGAAGAATTGGGCAAGAAGGCAATGGAGTTAAAACTGATTCCTTCCTTTGTAATTCGTTACTACCCAGATAGTTGGGAATTTTGTATTCCCGATGGTAATAGTTCTACTTGTTTGACAGCCCCAGAAGCATATATGAAATTAAAAAAATTAGTCGAAACTGCTTTGTCCACGGTATAGAACAAACTGTCTGAGATCAAAAGGATGCGACAATATAGATGGGTTAGGGGTGCAAAGTTTTGCACCCCTCTACATTTTTATTAAATTTTTTATCTTGCAAATAACACAATCGCGTTTTTTTATAAACTAATAAGTGATAAATTCATACTCTAATTTCTATTTAATTTTAATAAACAGATGGATGTAGTAAAGCGTCGCATCGGTCTTGAGCAAGAGTTTTTTTTAGTAGATGAAACAGGTGAAATTAGCGATCGCGCCGATGAATTTTTGCAGAATTGCCACCAAGCAGCAGCAAATCAAGGTTTAAACTCACAATACTTTGTACCAGAGTTTGTTAAGTGTATGCTGGAGATTAACACTCCGCCAGGTGACACAGGTACAGAGCTAGCAAAAGCGTATTTAAACAATCTCAAATTGGCGCTATCTGTGGCGCGACAAATGGGTTTACGGCTGTATCCTCTATCTAGCTACCCCTTACACATCATGCCAGTTATGCGCGATAAGCCCAATTACCACATCCAAGCGCGGACTGTCGGCTACGATAGATTTTTACACGCTGGTAAATGTACGGGTACACACATACATTTAGAAGTACCGCCAGGAGTAATTGATCCGCGTGTGGCAGTCTCCTATAACTCTACATCGGCAGAGCGAGAGGAACTACTCAATATTTATAACTTGGCTACAGCTTGTGATTCGGCATTGATTTCTCTGGGGCGGGCGTGTCCGTTTTATGAAGGAGAAGCAATTGGACTAGCGGCGCACACAATTCGTTATCGGGGTAGCGAAACTTTCGGCTGGGAGGGAGTGTATACCCATTTGCAACCGGTGGGTGGACTTAGACCTTATGCTGAGAGTGTGGAAAGTTTAGTTGAGCAGCAATTTGAACGCTATTATGCTTGGGTGCAAGCAATGGCTCAAGTTGGAATTGAGCAGCACCAGTTTTTAGCAGCCGGAGGAAGCTTACTAAAATCAGCTTGGAATCCCATCCGCCTCAACAAACTTGGTACCGTGGAAATTAGATGTATAGATAGTAATTTTCCCTCGGTGATTATTGCCATGATTGCGCTGCTGGAAAAAGCAGCTCACCGAGTCAGAAGCAACCATTTACAAGTTAAACCAACTCAAGCAGTGTCTACCTTTGAACTGAGTGGCGAGCAACTTTTAGTGCCGGATTTTGAGTATTTAAATGGTGAGTTATTGTATGCTGCGGCTACCGAGGGAGTGAAACATCCCCAAGTCAAAGCTTACGTTGATTCAGTGTTGCAATTTGCTATCCAAGATGGCGGGGAAGGAGCAAAATATTTAACCAAACTCAGAGCAGAATTGGATCACTATCAAAGTATTGAAGCGAAGATTCTGCAAAAATTTACCCCCACCACTACGGAACTGTCACGAGATGCAGGCTTACGCTTAGTGAGGGAGTGCTGCGATCAGTTAGAAGCACAGGTTTTATGGTTAGATACTGAACATCCTTTCTTCACATTAGATGAGCAATGCCAAATATTGTAGGCGATCGCATCCCGTTAGTGGTGTCTACTATTAGACATCTCTAAAAAAGAATGTAGAGACGAGAATCCCTACCCATGGAACATCTCTACAAGGTTTCTGGAAAACGCATATTTAATTTCTGGAGATGTCTAATTTAAAAACGAGTCAATCAAAACAAAATCATTGCTAGACAAAGCTACACGATTGGAGAACTGGGCAATCTTCACCTGTGCAGCACCACCAACACCATCAGTATCAAAGAACAGTTCGCCTCTAGCTTGATTGTAGATAAAGCGTTCACTTTCTGTAGTCGCACTCGTACCCAAGACAAACCAATTAGCATCTAATGCTCCTGCGGTAAGTTTAAACTCAAAAGCATCTAGATGAACAATATCCTCACCGGGTTTGAAATCAACAATGGTATCAAAGCCACCAAACAGAACACCAGACAAGTCAAAGATATCTGCACTACGACCACCGACTAGGGTATCATTACCAAAACCACCAATGAGTGTATCATTCCCGGCTCCCCCGGAAAGATAGTCATTACCGTCTAAACTTCTCAAGATATTGTCCGCACTATTACCCATCAGTCGGTTATCAGCACCATTACCTGTAGCATCAATAGCTTGATTGCCTACCAAACTCAGGTTTTCCAGATGCTCATCTAAAGTCCAATCTACGATAGAGATGACTGTATCTATACCTTCATTTGCGGATTCAGTAATTACGTCATTGATACTATCTACTTCGTAAGTGTCATTACCAAGACCACCGATGAGTGTATCATTACCTGTACCACCATCAAGGCGATCGCTACCATTGCCACCTTCTAAACTATCATTACCACTTTGACCCATTAACCAATCATTACCTTCTAAACCGTATAAGGTATTATTGGCATTGTTGCCGATGATGTGGTTATTTTCGGTGTTACCAGTACCAATGGTGGCGTTACCCAATAGGGTGAGATTTTCTAGGTAATCTCCTAGTGTGTAGTTGATGTAGGAGTTGACTTTATCTGTTCCTTCTCCTTCCATCTCAACTACGGTGTCACCAAAACTATCAACAATGTAGATATCGTTACCTGTACCACCAACAAGGCTATCATTGCCTGTGCCGCCATCGAGGTTGTCGTTACCTTCCCCACCGTCGAGGGTGTCGTTGCCATCGTTGCCGTAGAGTAAGTCAAAACCTGCACCAGCACCGCCGATAAGGATGTCATCGCCTGCGCCGCCGAATAGGTAGTCATTACCTGTGCCGCCATCAAGGATGTCGTTGCCGGCATTGCCCATGAGGTAGTCGTTGCCGTCTCCAGCGTCAATTACGTCATCTCCGGCTGTGCCTTTGAGGATGTCTTTTAAGGATGTGCCTTGGATGGTTGGGGGAGAGGGATCGTTATCGGTGATGTTGACATTAACACTGGCAATGCTGATGCTGTTGTAGTTGGAATCGTTACTGCTGGTTGTGTGCTGGATAGTGCCTGTGTGAGTATTTTCCAATACAGCATCATCTACAGCAGTGACTGTGACTATTTGGGCTACATTCCAGTTTTGAGGGGTGAAGATGAGGGTTGTAGAACTTGTTGTCAGTTGTGTGTCAGGGTTAATAGTGATAGTAACGTCAGCCGTGGGTTGGCTTGTGAGGATAACTGTATAACTGTCAGTTGCACCACCTTCTGTGACACCGATATTACCACTACTTTGGGTGATAGTTGCAGATATGGTATTGACTTGTGCGCTTAAAATTAATATTTGTGTTGATGTGTTAAAGTTATTGTCAGCTACCAACACAATTGACTGACGACCGTCTTGTAGTGTGGGGCCAAAAGCCAACCCTTCTACATTACCAACAGAACTATTTGGATCGAGAGTTAATAGCAGTCGCTTTTGGACTGGTTGAATAGCAGCAATATCTGATGGTAAAGTATTCTGACTACTAATATCTGTAGCCCCTTGTAGCTTCACTTCATAAAGTTTAATCGTGTAGCTGGGATTAGCACCTGCAATTCCGCTTGATACAGAACGCTCTAACGCTAATAATGTACCCCGGTTATCAATTGCTAATAAATCCACTAAACCATTACCAGTCAGTGGTCTTGTAGGAGTTGGTAGTTCTGCTGCTGGGTCAGTAATGTATAAGTATTGTTTTTCTGGCTGTCCTGAAACTAGATTGTATTGGATAATCCGCGAACGACGAATACGGTCGGATGTTAGGGGGCTATCCTGGAAGAGAGCGGTTTCTGTAGCTGTGTATAGAGTATTTTGGTCAGGGGTGATAGTTAAACTTTCAAATGCCAAGTTATTATGCACGCCTGAAGTTTGGGTGTCACCTGTATTGATTGTCCCGCTATTATTGGTATCTACAATGACTGGCAAAAAGTTCGTCGGTATGGGTAGCGATCGCACTTCCTGTCCTGTAGATAAATTAAACTCTTTAATAAAGGGGTCAATTTTAATACCTGCATTGATATTAACTTCGCCTTCAGAAGAGATAAAAACTGTACTATTTTGAATTAAAGCAAAACCTTCTGGATTCAGGCTGTTAGCTGCAAAAAAATTACCATTAATATCTTTTAAAGGCGTGGCATTAGTAAAAGTAACTTGGGGTGTAGAAATATTATCTAGGTTAGTAGTAAAAGTATAAAAGCGCGCTAGTCCATTACTATCAGAGCGAGCATCTGAAAGCGAGTAGTAAACATTATTAACTGCATCATAAACAACACCAGATAGACCACCTAAAGCGGTTTGATTACTGTCCACTGTTCCTGCTGCACCAGCAGGAACAAAGCCTGTGATGAATGTGGTTTGTCCCTCCAATTTCACATCAAGAAGGGTTTTAGCTACATCAGAGTTATTAAGTACCATGTTTTAATTCTCAGGTAAATGCAGACTTGGTATATATGAGTTAATTCGCCAGAAATAATTACTGGTATGAATTAAGAACCATGAAAAATTAATTAATAATCTTGACAACAACTTACTTACTGACAGTGAGTATGGCTTGTATAAAAGCAAGCACTAAGCTAACCTTTACTAACGCGATCGTCAATTGATTGCGATGTAATTATTACAACGATTTGTGAATTTTTTTGTTGAGTATGATCGTAACTTACCGTAGGTATCACATTTGAGAGAATTACTATGAGTATGAGTACGTGAATTACGCAAATCAGAAAGTAAACGGCTGTTTCTTTAAGCAAACACAAAAATGAATACGCAATCTACTGAAACAAGCAAGCATTTGGTTCAAATGAGTTAACAAACTGCCGTTTGCTTACAGAAAATACTGAAATGAAAAAGCATTTGGTTCAAATAAGTTAACAAACTGCCGTTTGCTTGCAGAAAATACTGAAATGAAAAAGCATTTGGTTCAAATAAGTTAACAAACTGCCGTTTGCTTGCAGAAAATAACAAAATGATTAATTAAAAAGGCTTTTTGCTTATTCAAACTCGTGTTTGTTAATTCTATAATTGGTCTTCCGACGGGAAATTTACTCATTACTCATTACTCATTACTCATTACTCATTTAATTTGGTTCACCGATGATGACACCAAAACTGTATGAATAAAAAATGGGTAAATCTCATCAAAGTCAACAGCCTACCCCTGCTTCCAGCTTCATAAATTAACGGCTACGACTAAAAAACACCGCCGCCAAGACGATTAAACCCAAAAGCACCAAGGGAACCCAAAGATTAGGCAGATCCGATACACTCATCACATAGCTGTTTTCAGGGATAATTCCTGTTATACAGCAAGCAGGGAAAACAGGGAACTCATGATGGCATCTCCAGACAAGGTTATCTGGCTACAGGAGCGTACAACTTTAGGTATTCTCTCACCTGTGGTGCTGGATGGGATGGCTCCTCTTATCCAAGAACAAGTCATACCCCAAGGCAGCACTTTAATTAAAGAAGGAACTCCCCCAGCTGCACTGTATATTCTGGTAAATGGTCAACTGGAAACTGAGATCACTAATAAAAATAACCCAGTTTTCCCTTGTGGTTTCCTGCCGGGTGCAGTAATTAACCTGAAAGAATTGCTTTTGGATGAGTTAACCCCATACACAATTACTGCTCTGACAGAATGTCATGTCTGGGTAATCCCGGCGGCTGAGTTTAGTACCTTAGTTAGTCAGTATCCCGAAATTATGCAGGCTGTGTCTCGACAACTGGCGCAGGAATTAGCGCAGGTGACATCGGCGTTAACTTACGAACAAGAACGTTCTGTAGCTTTGCGTCCATATTTAGTTACTAAAGCACAACGGGGAATCGTCGGTACAAGTCGCTACGCGGTGCGGTTGCGGGAACAAATACGTGAGGCGGCAGCTGATAGGAAATCTGTGGAAATCTTTGGCGAACCTGGCTTAGAAAAAGATAATATTGCTGCCTTGATTCACTTTAGTTCTCCCAAACGACGCGAACCGATAATTAAAATCAACTGTGGAATTTTGCAAACTAGCGGTGCAGATTTATTCGGACGTGCGGCTGGGAAACCGGGACTGTTGGAATGGTTAGGGGAAGGGACTTTAGTTTTAAACAATATTCAGGAGTTACCCCCAGAGTTATTACCGGCGGTGGCGGAGTTACTCAAAACAGGGATATATACCCCCGTGACGCGTCCGGGAGAACCAGCGACGGCACACCGCACCAGCAGAGCCAGAATTTTGATAGTTTCCGAAAAAGCCCAGTCTCAAATTGAACGCTGTGTGGGTCATATTATTAAAGTGCCACCGCTCAGGGTACGGAAGGCAGATATTAAAGCCCAGGTAGAATATTACACCAGTCTGTATGTGCGATCGCGTGGAGTTTCCAAACCCCACATTACCCCAGAAGCTTTGCGCCGTCTACAATCCTATGATTTTCCTGGGAATCTCAAGGAGTTGAAAAACCTTGTAGAACGGGCAATTGTCCAAGCAGGAGAGAGAAGGGAGCTAACAGAAGAAATTTTTTGGTCAGCTGATAATAAGAAAAAGCAATTTCGCGTGAATTTGTTGAATGCCTATCCTGGGTTGCGGCGATTTTTGCGGAGTGATTGGTGGCCGGATAGGATTAACTATGGTTTTACGGTGGTGGCGTTTGCGCTGATTGTGGGTGTGTTATTTGTGGGGCCGCAAACACGCGATCGCAATTTTGCTTTAAATTTATTTTGGGCTTGGTGGTGGCCGATTGTCTTATTTATCTTTCCCTTTTTAGGGCGGGTGTGGTGTGCTGTCTGTCCCTTCATGATTTACGGCGAAATCACCCAAAAATTATCTCTGTGGTTATTTCCGCGCCAACTAAAACGTTGGCCAAGAGAAAAGGCTGAGAAATGGGGCGGTTGGTTTTTATTTGGTTTATTTACATTAATTTTCCTTTGGGAAGAACTCTGGAATTTAGAAAACACCGCCTATCTTTCCGCCTGTTTGCTATTATTAATTACCTCCGGAGCGATGATTTTTTCATCCATTTTCGAGCGGCGATTTTGGTGTCGTTATCTTTGCCCCATCGGTGGCATGAATGGTTTATTTGCTAAACTCTCCATGACGGAATTAAGAGCGCAGCAGGGAATTTGTTCTGCCACTTGTACCACCTATCAATGTTATAAAGGCGGCCCCGAAAAAGGTGAGGGAATGACAACTGATGGCTGTCCCTTATATTCCCATCCCGCACAGCTAGAAGATAACCGAGATTGCGTGTTGTGCATGACTTGCTTAAAAGCCTGTCCCCATCGTTCCGTTGAGTTTAACTTGCGTCCCCCAGGCATTGAACTGTGGACAACTCACGTACCCCACAACTATGAAGTAGCGTTGTTGTTGTTACTATTAGGGGGAATTTATCTGCATCGTTTACCAGAATTGCAAGCTTTGTTAGGGTTACAGTTAGATTTAACTCAATTTTGGTTACATTTGGGGATATCATTGTTAGCTTTAATCATGCCGACGGCGATTGTATTTGTTGCCTACGGTGGCATCAAACTATTTAATGTTCGTCGTCAGCCTCGATCATTTATTGAACTTGCCTATGGTTATTTACCATTAGTATTGGGAGGTAACTTAGCCCATTACTTACGCTTAGGGTTAGGTGAAGGTGGGAAGATTATCCCTGTGACATTTGCCACTTTTGGTTTAAGTAGTGAGCAATTACCGATATTAGTAGCCCATCCAGCCGTCATTGCTTTTTTGCAAGGTGCAACCCTAATTTTTGCGGTGTTGTTAACAATAGTATTAACTCAAAAAATTGCCCGACGACCATTTAGAGTTATGCTATGGCAACACCTAGCAGCAATTGGTTTGGGGTTGAGTATGTGGGCAATAATTATCTAAAGGCTAGGGACTAGAGCAGAGAGTTTTTATGTATGTTGCAAGCAGTTATTCTCTTTCTAATTCTAGGGATAATCCTCGCTGTGATTTTTATTAGTCCCATCCTCATCAAAAAACGGAGAACCCGGATTAAACAGCGCCCCTTTCCGCTTTTATGGAATGCGATGATTGAGAATAATTTGCCTATTTATCTGCAACTTTCTGCTACAGAACGTAAGCGGCTGCAAGGACATATACAAATATTCTTAGCAGAGAAGCAATTTATTGGCTGTAGAGGATTACAGGTAACGGCAGAAATGCAATTAACTATTGCATCTGTTGCCTGTTTATTATTGTTGAATGAACGCAGCAGATACTTTCCTAAACTGCGTTCAATTTTGATTTATCCCAGTACGTATTTTGTGAATGAAACCGTTGCTGTGAGTGATTATGTGATTTCAGAAAGACGTGATGCTAGATTAGGAGAATCATGGACTCAAGACCAAGTAATTCTATCTTGGGAACAGGTACAACGAGATACGCAAAACTGGAGAGATGGACATAATGTGGTGCTGCATGAATTTGCCCATCAGTTAGATCAAGAAGATGGTAAAGCTGAAGGTGTGCCTATTTTGCCGCACAAATCAGATTATCAGATTTGGTCTAGGGTGATGACAGCAGAATATCAACGACTTTGTCATCATGTTCAGAAAGGAATCAGAACAGTAATTGATAGTTATGGCGCAACTAATCCCGCCGAATTTTTTGCTGTGGCGACTGAGACATTCTTTGAAAAGCCACAGCAATTATTACATGAGCATTCGGCACTGTATGAGCTACTTGCAAGATACTATCAATTAAACCCTATACAATGGCTTGAAGGGTGAATTTAAACAACAAATGAGATATCAAAGATTTTGCGACACATTCACACCCGCTACTTTTGCTGGCATGACAATGCCATAATAAGCAGCAGCGATCGCTGATAGGGCATTAATCAAAACATTGTTACCAAATAATGGCATGAAGCCAAAAAATGTTTTGGCAAATGGCAATAGTCCCATGATTGCCAGCACCAAATAAGCAACTGCAAAAGCACGATTAAATATTCGGCTACTGCTAGCACTTGTGTAAGAAGTTATGCCCCACAATCCTACAGCGCAGCGTACTAAGTTATGTAAAAAGTTGGTGGGAAATAAACCAAAGATATAACCAAAGCCCGCAGCGTAGGCATTAGGAGCAACATCGGCTGGAATATAAGATTCACTTGTTCCTGGTAATGAAACTAGAGCCGGGGTAAATCCTGCTAAACCCAAAAGCAAAAATACAACTCCTATAATTAAGGCGCAGTAACGCTCAGTTGTTCTAGCCGCGCTAATGTTTTCCATTTGCTTTTTTCTCCTCATTATCTAAATTGTCAAAGAATACTAATTGCTAGCTGATATCTCATAACAACCAAATGTTTTCATCACTTGGTTCACCAGCTATAACACTTACTATTCAACTCAAATTTTGAGTATTTTACTCTATCAAAAGACAGTATTAAGTCTGGAAATTGATACAGCACTTTTGAATTAAGTGAGGTACATCATGAGTAATGAGTAAATTTCTTACTCATTACTCATTACTCATTACTCACTACTCATTATTCATTACTCTTTTCAATTAGTTGCTGTACCTCATAAACATCAAATCTACTGTATTATTTAGATACTTCCTTTTTGTTTAAATGTTTCCATTGCTAGTAATACGAAGATAGCTCCAGTAGCGATCGCTCCCCACTGAAGTAAGGGATTTTTATCGAGCGCATCAGTAATACTGGGTATGACTTGATTACTAAAGTCACCGTCTATTCTGTCTTCTTCTTCAACAGGTTGGTAAAAATTATTGGCTGCATCTGCTGATTTGGCTTCAGAACTCCGTTGCATCGGGAAAGCAACACGTAACAAAAATGAATCCACTAATGATGGTGACAGCCGTTGCAGCACATCTAATACCTTAGCCGCATCCCCAACTAAAAAGTCACGGGTGGGATGTTCGGCTGCATACAAGATGGCATCAGCCACCAATCGAGGATCATAATAAGGAGGTATTCCGGCAGGTTTGACACCTAGCTTTGTCAAACCATTATTCCAGAATGGAGTATTGATTACGGCTGGCTTGATACTTGTGACACTGATAGGCCAGTTCTCATGTTGTAATTCTAGACGCATGGCTTCCACAAAGCCCTCAACTCCGTGTTTAGCGGCGGAATAGGCACTTTGGTATGGTAGCGATCGCCTGCCTTCCATCGAAGAAATGTGAATCAATGCCCCCCTACCCTCACGCTTGAGATGAGGGAGTGCAGCCATTGCACCATATACCTGTCCCATCAAATCAACATCAATGACGTGTTTAAATTCTTCTGGGGTAGTTTTATCAAAGGTGGCAAATAACCCAATAGCTGGAACGTGTACCCAGGTGTCGAGTCGTCCGTAAAATTCTACAGTTTTATTGGCGATCGCTTGAACTTCTTCAAATACCTCCACATTGGCAACAATAGGAGTCGCTTCACCCCCAAAGCCATTAATCTCCTTCACCAAAGATTCTAATCCCGGTTGGCTACGAGCCGAGACAACTACCTTTGCTCCCCGTTGAGCAAATTGGAGGGCTGCTTGACGACCAATGCCACTGGAAGCCCCAACGACTGAAACAACTTGCTGATTGATTGGTTTCAGTTGCATAGATATTAATCCTTTAAGTTAATTAAAAATTCAGTAAACAATAGACCGCCTTCAGATTCTTTAGTAAGTTATTGAGAATAGTAAATATTTTTAGCTAATCTTTCCTATCTAAAAACATGGCTATTAAACTTAAAATAATTCTCTTATCTATAGGGTAGATATTAGGAATAATATTTATTTTTTGAGAAAACCCAGTATCAATCGAAAATATCTATAGGACTCCTATTTGATTTTTGTTGGCGTAGCCTGCGCTGGCACATAAATACAGTACGCCTGATAATCTTTGCTCCCTGTCACCCCTAAAGGGGTTCGCCACTTGCTATATGCCGGGGAACCCGTCCACCGCAGTGGCTCACCTGTCACCTGTCACCTGTCACCTACCTACACCAATAAATTGGCTACGCCACGCTAAACGAACAGAAATCAAATCGGATTGCTATATTCTCGATTCACCATTGAATAAAGCTCCTAAAATATATCTTCAGGAGCCATCATGAGTTTGAGTGTGAAACAGTGAATGACTAAAATTTAACTTTACTTATTTTGTTAAGCCTCTATCCCAGGAAGGGGCATAATGTCAAGTAATTTCATACTTTAGAAAGTAATTAAATTTACCTTTTACATTTTCATTGTTCCCTGTTCCCTATTCCCTGATCAAGTGGAGGTATATTTGTGTTTCTTAACCGCAGGCACAGAAGACACCACAGGTGGAACATCACAGACAGCCTCATGGGGTATATATTTATGATGCCCGCCATTCTGGTTTTAGGAATTTTTGTATTACTACCTATTATTTACGCTGTTTTTCTTTCCCTACATAAAGTACAACTTTTAGGTGGTATTGATTATCAGTTTATTGGTTTGCGTAACTTTCACCGCTTAGTTGATGATGCAAGGGTTTGGATTGCATTGAGAAATACAGCAGAATATGTAGCCATTGTTGTCCCTACTCAAACTGTTTTGGCTTTGATTTTGGCAGTCACTTTAAACTCAGGTATTCGTGCTAAAAATTGGTGGCGTATCCTCTATTTTTTACCAACAGTTACTTCTTCGGCGGTGTTAACCCTCATTTTTATGTGGATTTATAACACTGATGGTTTATTAAATGATTTTCTCGCTTTTTTCGGACTACCTACTTACAATTGGTTGGGTGATCCAGCCATTGCCCTCAAAGGCATTATGATTATGAATATTTGGTCAACTGCACCATTTTACATGGTGATATATTTAGCAGCTTTGCAAGATATTCCCCAGAAACTTTATGAGGCTGCCGAATTAGATGGTGCAAATTGGTGGCAAAAATTTATTTATATTACTATTCCTATACTTCAACCTGTCACCTTCTTCGTTGTAGCAATAGGAATTATTGGTACTTTTCAATTATTTGATCAGTCTTATATTTTTTCTGGTGGTACTGGTGGGCCTAATAATGCCACTCTCACTGTAGTGCTGCTGATTTATCAAAATGTTTTTCGCTATTTACAGATGGGATATGCAGCTGCGATCGCCTTTTTATTAGCAGTGCTAATTATCGCCGTTACCCTACTACAACGGCGATTTTTCGGCGTTGAGAAAGTATAGAAACATCTGTAGGAATTAGGTTGAATAGAGGTGGAGATGCTTCTCTTGAGATACTGCCAGAGCATAAACCACTTATCTAAGTTTGGTAAGTTTTCTTGGGTAAAAATTAAGGGACAAGCGATCGGGGAATACCAAAAAATAAATTATTCCAAATTGACGGTTAGTAGGGTGCGTCAGTGCGAGAAAACCTAGCTGTACCAAGAAATTATTCATACTGACGCACCCTTGTATATTCACCCCGTTCAATTTTATGCAAAATTTATACCTAATCTAGTAAAGATACTGAATTGTTTTCCTGTACAGACAGAATAACCTGGAAACATTAATAGATTTCCTAATCAACACAATTAATTATGGAAAATCAAGACGAATTACAGACAATAAACATGAATATATCCAAGGGAAATAGTTTCAGTTCATGTGAATTGTCACTACTGGTTTCTACGAGTTGTATCGAACAGCAAAACCAACAAAATCTCACGGATGTAGTTGTGCAGAATAAGCCCTTTACAGCACTCTATCAAATGCTGCCACCACTGCGATAACAAAAGTGAAAGACAGAAGATTTTATCAAAAATATTTGAAATTAGTAAATTAATTAGGGTATACCAAAAAAGAATTTATCTCAAATATCTTATTTCATTCGCACGGGCGGAAGTAACCTGTGCGCCCATGATGAGATTTTGCAAAATTACCAGTCTTTTATAGCTAATAAAACCTCTCCATTAGACGAGGAATAATTAAGTGCTAACAATTACATTGCGCCGTTTATTTTTGCCTGGAGACATAGAAGGATTTGTGGCGCTAGCTTTAGAAAACTTTGTCAAATTGATCCTAATTGTTACTCTGTGTCAAGAAGTATTGGGTTTTAGTCCTAACCTGATTTACGGACGTATTTTGCCAGGAATTGCACTTAGTGTATGTGTAGGCAACTGCTTTTATGCTTGGCTCGCTCACCATGAAGGCAAACAGCAGTCAAGACTTGACATGACAGCGTTACCCTATGGTGTTAATACCATCACTGTCTTACCATATATTTTTCTGATCATGCTGCCAGTACGCACAGCAGCAATTGCTCAAGGTGCTTCCCCTGAAGCAGCTGGGGAATTAGCTTGGCAGGCTGGTATAGTTGCTTGTTTGGGTTCTGGAGTTATCAAGCTTGCACTTTTGTGGGTGGTAAATTTTCTCCAGCGATACATTCCCTTAGCAGCTCATCTGTCAACTTTAGGAGGAATTGCCCTGACATTTATCGCTATGGGCTTTTTCTTACGAACCTTTACCTATCCAATTGTGAGTTTTGTTCCTTTGGGTATCATCTTGTTGGCTTACTTTGGCAGAGTTAAGTTTGCTATTCCAGCCGGTTTATTGGCGATTCTACTGGGAACCGTATTAGCTTGGGGAACAGGTTTAATGCACTGGGATAACGTCAACTTAAAGCAAGCTTTACAACCAATTGGCATTTACACCCCAGGAATTTGGTTAGGACAATTATGGCAGGGAAAGGGCTTTTTATGGGAATACCTCGGTGTTATCGTTCCTCTGGGGATTTCTGAATTTATTTGTGCTTTTCAGAATTTAGAAACGGCAGAAGCAGTTGGAGACTCCTATCCTCGAAAATCTGCTCTGATGGCACAAGGAGTGTTTACACTGCTCGCTGCTGTTTCTGGCTCTTGTTTTCCGACAATTATTTATTCAGGTCATCAAGCATGGAAAGCAATGGAGTCTGGATGGAGCTATTCCATACTGACTGGAGTTTTTACTTCTATCCTTGCCTTAAGCGGTACAGTTTCATTAGTTGCTTATTTTGTGCCAATTGAAGCAGGAATGGCAATTTTTATTGCTATTGCCGTTTGTATTGTCACGCAAGCCTTTACTGCCTCACCTTTGCGTCATATTCCTGCGGTCGTAGTGGGTTTATTAGTATCAATTGCTGCTTGGGGTGCGCTTGTGGCTAAGGCTGCTTTAAGAGTCGGAGATATGGGTACAGCAGAACGTCCCTTCACTTCTGCTGTAATTGAGCAGTTTCAACTCAAAAGTTTGTTTATGGATGGAGCATTTGCTCTAGAACAGGGCTATATTCTCACCACTATTGTTCTCGCATCCATCATGGTCTACATCATTGAACGGGAATTTCAGAAAGCAGCTATTTGGGCAATACTGGCATCTCTATTTTCCTGGTTAGGAGGTATGCACAGTTATCGCTGGACTGAAGCCGACACGGTGGGGGTGTTTCACTGGGGAGCAGGTGGTGAATGGGCAGTAGGTTATTGCTTATTTGCAATTCTTTTATTCTACGTTCACAGGCAAAGTAAAACTGATATTGCAGATAAGCAAACTTAAGATTGCTTGTCTACTTTCATAGTCTGAATATCTATAATCTTTCTGGATTTTTTATCACTCTAAATCTATTTTTAACGCGATTATTTTACTGAACAATTCATTTTTATCCCTGGTTTTTAGTAAAAATATAAGAATATGAGCTTTTTTGATAATTCTGTACCGCCACTTCGTCGCAAGCGGATTAATTTACCAATCGATAA
The DNA here is from genome assembly GCF_000316645.1 of Nostoc sp. PCC 7524. Lineage (NCBI taxonomy): Bacteria > Bacillati > Cyanobacteriota > Cyanophyceae > Nostocales > Nostocaceae > Nostoc > Nostoc sp. PCC 7524. The sequence continues at coordinate 6,444,068 of NC_019684.1, read as the reverse complement.
ATCTTCTCAATGTTTTTATTTCCAATGGCGAATAGGCAATTATCAACTATATTCAAATCTATATACTCAAATAGATTTAGCTTTGATAGTTTGGGCATTACTTATATTTCCCATGTTTATCACAGCCCAGTTTTTATCAATTAACTGGATAACACAAACAATTTTATGGTCATTAATCAGTTTTACTGGACTATTAGCAATGGTGGCATTGTCCAATTATTGGCTATATAAAAAAGGCTTGATATGGTTACTTTATTGTTGGATAATTCTCATGTTATGTGGGCTTATTTGTACTAATTATGCTATCTTCTTCGGCTGGGGTGAACTATTAGTTCAAATTTGTAACTTATGGCTAGGTTTAAGTGCTATTGGTTATTTATTTACTGGCATAGGAGTACATTCTCGCGCTTTAATTTTTATCGGGTTACTTCATATATTAGCAACCTTGCTTTTGCCTTACTTTAGCAGTTGGCAGTTTTTATTTACTGGTATTGTCATGTCTTTTTCTTTGTTATTGTTAGCAGAATTTCAGTGGGATATGCAAAATTAAATGGCTGTTTGGTAACAATATTTTACCAAATACGTAGCTTCTTAAGCCAGGAAGTAATACCATTTCACGAAAAATATGATACAGATGTAAACCCTGAAAGCTTTGCTGCATCTAAGTTTTTTAATTGCGTACAGCCTACGGTATAGCTGCGCTTAGAGCAGGGTGGGAGCATCGTTGTGAATTGGTATTACACCCTCCAAAGCCAATAGTCTTGTTACTTGACATCCTCTAATTAGTTCCTTTGCCCTAATTTGAGAAATTAATGATATATTTTTTCAATAAAGTAGTTGACAAAAAGTTGCATTAGTATTCTAATGATTTACAGATAACTACTGAGATAAAAAAGATGAAGTGACAAAAGTCAGCTTTTCTACTTAAAGTCCTGGGGGCGTAGGCGGAGTATATTCACAGACATCCATTACTGTTGGTAACTTTGCTTTTATCTGGGAATAATGAGAGTTTAGCTAACTGAAGTAGCCATAGTGGCGTAGCTTTAGGAACATCCTACTACCTGTGTAATGGGCTGGTCAATCCATACCTATTAGGAATCTCCACAGATGTAGGTTGATTAATTATGGCCATTTTTAGTTTTGAGTTATTGCAAATGTGAGTACATTTAGCATCTTAACTTATGAAAATTATTAATAATATTTTTTGATTATGATGAAATTCTTAAATACAAAAATATCTGGATTGAAGAGCAAACAACTTAATCTACTTTTCTCCTTACCTAAACTGTATTGCCTGACACCTTGTAAAGCCAAGAGTTTAGTGACGTAAAGCCTGTAATTAAAACACTCCTACTCATAATTTGATTATTTGCTGGTTATTGTTGCCACATTAACCTTGATTTTCCAGTGCCATAAAATCATGAAAACCAATTTACTTTTTTTCAACATCCTATTAATTACTTTTGGTAATCTCTCGGCTGCATCAGCAGAAATTGCCCAATTGCATGAAATTAGTTTGCCAAATCGTAACGCTGAATTACTCAAAGAAAAGCAAGAGGAAATACAGGAGGAATGTCCCCCTGAAGATAACCAAGTAGAAGCTAATAATCAAGACTTGCCAGAAGCCTGTCAACAGAAAGATGAAACAACTAGCAGTGAAGCAGATATTGAAATTACTGTCACAGGAACTCGTACACCTAGAGCATTACAAGATTCTGCTGGGACAATTACCGTCATTGATGATGAAGATATTCAAAATCTTTTTATCCGCGATATCAAAGATTTAATTCGTTACGAACCCGGCGTATCTGTACGCAATCGCCCCACCCGTGGAGGTAATTCTAGTATTAATATTCGCGGCATTGAAGGTAATCGTGTATTAATCCAAGTAGACAATGTTCGTGTACCTGATCTTTACTTTACTACTAGCCGTGATTTAGTCGATTTTGAATCTCTGAGAACAGTAGAAATTATCCGTGGCCCTGCTTCTACTCTTTACGGTAGTGATGCCATTGGCGGCGTTGTTTCTTTCATTACCAAAGATCCAGAAGATTATTTAAGTATTTTTAATCGTCCTTTCTATGTAAGTGGCAAAGTCAGCCATAACACTTCTGATTATGGGTTAGCTGGAACTATAACTCTTGCTGGGGGAGATGAAAATTTATCAGGGTTATTACAATATACTCGCCGTGATCAAAATGAACTTCAGAACTATGGCGGAATTGCACCTAATCCTCAAGATATAGGGAGTAATAACTTCTTTAGTAAAGTTGTTTTTCGTCCAAATGATAATAATACTTTTAGGCTGACTGGTGAATTACTTGATCGCAACACTGATACTGATGTTAGAAGTTCTGCGGGGTTTAATCCTTTTACAAGATTAACAACAGTTAGTCAATTTGCAGAAGATGATGTGCGACGAGGGAGAATTAGTTTCAGTCATGACTATGCTAATCCTAATAGTTCATTATTCCAAAACTTAAGATGGCAGCTTTATTACCAAGATGCAGACACGACAGAGCAAGTAGAAACACGTTTTATTAACAATGCTAGACAAAACATTCGTCGGGTACAGAAAAATGAGTTTTCTCAACAAATTATTGGGGGAGATGTTCAGTTAGAAAGTAATTTCAAAACGGGGAATGTTAATCATCGTCTTACCTACGGTTTTGATTTATTTAATACTGCCACTACTCGTCCCCGTGATGCCACAGAGTTTAATGAAACTACTGGCGCAGTGACAAAAAATGTCATAGGCGAACTCTTCCCTAATAAAACATTCCCCGATACCAACACATTAAGGGGTGGAGTTTATGTACAGAATGAAATTGAATTTGCTGATGGCAGAATTACTTTAATCCCAGGAATTCGTTATGACTATTATCAGTTAAGTCCTAACAGAGACGATGATTTTAATAGAATCAACACTCAAAATTATGAAGTAAAAGGTTTTTCTGATTCGGCTATTTCACCACGCTTGGGTATAGTTGCCAAAGTGACACCAGAAGTTTCATTATTTGCTCAATATGCCCGTGGTTTTCGTAGCCCTCCCTACGATGATGCCACACTGGCTTTTACCAATTTTGCTTTTGGTTACACAGTATTACCTAATGCTAATTTGAAACCAGAAACCAGTGATAGCTATGAAGTAGGTATCCGAGGTAATTTTCCTCAAGGTAAATTTAGTCTCACAGGATTTTATAACCGCTACGACAATTTTATTGATTCTGTACAAGTTGGAGTATTACGCATAGGTGGTAGACCATTTCAACAATTTCAAAGTCAAAATATTAGGGGTGCAAGAATTTACGGGATTGAAGCTAAAGGTGAATATCGCTTCAGTAACACTTCCGACGGTGTGAGTTTATTTGGTGGTTTTGCTTATGCTGTAGGTGATAACAAAGAAACAAATCAACCTCTGGATTCGATAGATCCTTTCAAAGCAGTTTTAGGACTTCGCTATCGTTCTCCGGGTGATATTTGGGGAGCAGAATTAGCAACTACTGTTGTAGCAGATAAAGACAGAGTTAGTAATAGTAATTTCTTTAAACCTAAAGCTTACAATGTTGTAGATTTACTGGGTTACTACAACTTTAATCGCAATACAACTTTAAACCTGGGGATTTTCAACTTATTCAATGAACGGTATATTGAATGGTCTGATGTCCGGGGTGTTAATGCAGGCGATCGCTTCCTTGATTTATATACACAACCTGGTATTAACTTTGCTGCTAGTCTCACAGTTCGTTTTTAATCTTGTTCATTTTCCCAATAGTTTTAATATGTATCAACGCTGGATATCTTGCTTATTATTTTTGGCTTTAGGCGCTTGTAATTCTACACCTACTCCTCAAGCACAAGTCTTACCCACAATCCAAAATAAGAGTGTGACATCACCACAAACATCTGTTAAAAAAGTAGTGGCACTATCTACTATTGCTGCTGATATTATCTACCAATTGGATCAAACTAAATTGGTAGGTATGACTGGTAGTAGTTTATTTCAAAAAGATTCCAGATTCAAAGATATTCCTCGTGTTAGTGAAAATCAAACCCCACCTAATTTAGAAAAAATTATCGCACTCAAACCCGATTTAGCCATCATCCCAGAGGGCTTTTTTACCCAAGAAACCCAGAGATTAAAAGAATTAGGTATTACCGTCTATACTTATAAACTTGATAGCTGGCAGGCGCTAGAAAAGCTGACACAAGACTTAGCTCAATATATTAATGCTGACCCCCAGCCTTTAATCAACCGCTATCAAAGTTTTATTAGTAATATCCCTCAACAGAATGTATCAACTTTAGCATTAGTCAGTTCTCAACCAATTTTATCCCCTAACAAAAATAGTTGGGCAGGCGATTTACTGACTCAATTTAAAGTACAAAATGTCACTGCGGATTTACAAGGCAAAAGTCAATTTCGTGGTTATATCACCCTGTCACCAGAGAAAGTTTTAGAAGTTAATCCCGAAGTTGTACTGGTAGTTAATCCGCCGCAACAACAATCAACATCAGTCTTAGATGATTGGAAAAAACAATCTTTCTGGCAGAAATTAGCAGCAACTCAAAATAACCGCGTTTATGTACTTGATTATTACGGATTTATCAATGCTGGTAGCATTGATGCCATTGAAAAAAGCTGCAAAAAGTTACAGCAAGCTTTATCTGGAGGATAATTGAAATGGTCGCACTATTTTACATTCCTCATGCTGCGTCATTTCTCTGGAACTAAGTTGCTGCTGTATGTTGTGTTGACTATCTATGCAGTCATTACCTTAATTCCTTTTCTATGGGCGTTGTCTGCATCATTTAAGCCTCTTTCAGAGATTATCAGTGGTGAACCTAATTTTTTTCCACAAAATTTTACCCTTGATAACTACAAACAAATCTTCTTACAAGAACCCCTATTTTTACGTTGGCTATTCAATAGTGTGTTCATTGCTATCAGCGTCACGGGGTTAAACTTGCTGTTTAATTCAATGGCTGGTTACGCCTTAGCTAGACTGCGCTTTGTGGGCAGAAATTTCTGGTTTTTCCTCATTTTGGCTGTGCTAGCAGTACCAGCACAAATTACACTGATTCCCACATTTTTGATTTTAAAAGCCATTGGCTGGCTGAATTCTTATCAGGGCATGATTATACCTAGTATGGTCAACGCCACGTTTATATTTATGATGCGGCAGTTTTTCGTTAACTTTCCCAAAGAATTAGAAGAAGCCGCCCAACTAGATGGCTTAAATACCTTTGGTATTTTTAGGTATATTATTTTACCTTTAGCTAAACCAGCATTAGCAGCACAAGCAGTGTTTGTGTTTATGGGTAGTTGGAATAATTTTCTATTACCTATTGTCATATTATTTGATCCAGAAATGTTTACCCTCCCCTTGGGCTTAAACAGCTTCAAAGGCCAGTACATCAGCTACTGGAACTACATCATGGCCGCTTCAATGGTATTTACCTTACCAGCCTTATGTATTTACGCCTTTTTCAACCGCTACTTCATCAAAAGCGCCACCTTCACTGGTGGGAAGGGGTAGTTAATAGTCGATAGTCATTAGTTTTTCTCCTCTGCTCCTCTGCTCCCCCTGCTTCCCCTGCCTCCCCTGATCCCCCATTCCCAATTTTGAGCAACAAATTGCACTCCTAACGTGATATTGGTATTACAGCGACTCAATCTCTATCTGTCAGTTAACAAACATTATGGGTTGTGTAAACCTAGCGATCGCAGAGATATCAGTAGACTACAGTGTGACTGTAGTCACGGTTTCGTCTGTGCTAATCCAACTTCTAACTTCTCACAGACAGCAAGCAATCTGTTTAGCGTTAGAGGATGCAAAGGCAATAATTTACCGAATATTGTCTACAACACCCCCAAAAATAACTAGGTATAAAATCACCAGAGACAAATTTTGGGTTTTAGCTGATGGCAAAAAATAATTAACTAGCAATATAGAGATTGAGTATCACTTTCTTAGCTGTGTTGAGCGTCAAAATCTTTAAGGGGAAACAATGTTTAGAAGACTTATTGGCGTTGTTGTAGTTACTGTTTTACTGACGTTTCAGTTAGTTGTCGGTAGCGCAACAGCTGTGGAACTGGACGAAGCTACCCGAACAGTGCAACTAAACGATCAGGGTGATACCGTCACACTTAGTTTAAAACAAGTGAAAGAAGGCAAACGTTTATTCCAATACGCTTGCGCTCAATGTCATGTTGGTGGTGTAACTAAGACCAACCAAAACGTAGGACTTGAACCAGAAGCCCTAGCGTTAGCAACACCCAAGCGTGACAACGTTGAAGGTTTGGTGGATTATATGAAGAATCCCACCACCTACGACGGAGAAGAAGAGATTTCCGAATTACACCCCAGCACCAAGAGTGCAGATATTTTCACCGAAATGCGTAATTTGACCGACGATGACCTCAAAGCGATCGCTGGTCATATTCTGCTTCAGCCAAAAATTCTTGGCGACAAGTGGGGTGGCGGCAAAATCTACTACTAAACACAACTGTTGATTGAGTGCTGAGTCCTGTAAGTTTGTTCTGAATGCTGGAGACAGGGAAATTGATTGAGGATTTATGCCTCAGTTTCAATTCTCATTCCTCACCATGCGGAACTCAGAATACAGGACTCAGAATTTTTGTCAATACATACAGGGAGTAGGGAGGAGCCACTACGTTGGGGAGACAGTGCCGTGGGCGGGTTTCCCGACTTAAGGCAACTGTCGTCGGCTATGCCGACTTGTAGCAAGTGGCGTTGGGGAGTAGAAGATAATAACTATTACGTAGTGGTTGCTATTTGACAGTTTTTTTGCTATGAATTTTTGGCGATCGCTTAAAAAAAAATTATCTACGACAGATTGTCATATTTGGCGTTAATTTTATTTAAAATGGGAGAGGGAAAATAAAAGTTATTGATTAGGAGTACACCATGAAATTAATTGCTGCTAGCTGGCGACGCTTGAGTTTGGCTGTATTGTCACTTGTTTTAGTTGTAAGCAGCTTCGCCATTTTTGCGCCCAGTGCTGCGGCTGAAACTTACACAATAAAACTGGGTACTGATAAGGGAATGCTGGCATTTGAACCTGCAAAGTTGACAATTAAACCAGGCGATACTATCGAATGGTTAAACAACAAAGTACCTCCCCACAACGTTGTGTTTGATGCTGCTCTTAACCCAGCTAAAAGTGGCGATTTAGCTAAGTCTCTATCTCACAAAAACTTGATGATGAGTCCTGGTCAAAAAGAAACAACCACCTTCGCCGCAGATACTCCTGCTGGTGAATATACCTTCTACTGCGAACCCCATCGTGGTGCAGGCATGGTTGGTAAAATTATTGTTGAAGGCTAGACCAGATTATCTACCCAAATTTGTAGCTCAATTAGTCAAGAGTCACAGCACACACAGTTAATAGATAGAAAGTGGTGATTGGTCTATTTCCGTAGCAAGTGATAGGAATGGACTTGTCACCACAAATTTTATTTTTTAGGTGACTCCAGCCGATCAACTCGCTCCTCTAATTGATTAACTTGTTGCTTTAATTCTACTACTAATGTTGCTAGCCTATCAAACATTCGCTCTCTTTCTGACTGTGATACAGTTCTTCTAGAGCCTGATGGTACTGTAATTGATGTTCTGGAAGATGGAAGTTGGCGGTTTTGATTGATTTGCGATTCTATTTGATTTAATCGTGACTGTATACGATTGAAATCTGCTTGTAAATTATTGAGACGAGATTCAATTTGCTGTGATGAAGCAGGGCTTGATAATAGACCCAGCCAAATCACAATTACCAGAGTTCCAGCAAATAATAATCTACGAAACATTGAATTAACTCCTTGGGGGAGATGGGGTTTAAGTTTTTGATTACCTCATCTCCCCTACTTGTGTCATGCTGCATTATTTACAGGTCGGGTTTTAAATTAGAAAACAATTGTGGCCAATCAATAAATTGAACAATATTTTCCCCTGACTTTACTTCAAATGTAACATTACAAGCCTGTGGTTGTTGCAGCGATCGCACACACAATTGTGCTACATCTTCCCGGCTAATTTTGCCTTTAATGTTGTCACCTTGCTCGAATATCAGTGCTTTACCTCCAACTTCCTCCGTTAAAGCACAAGGTCTAATAATTGTATAAGGAATCCCACTGGCTCTTAAACTATCTTCACCTTTGAGTTTCCAAGTTAAAATTCCCCCCAATTGGTCATTTAACCTGACGGCTGGTGGTTCATCCTCCAAATTAATTCCTGGTCTACCAGGACGGGTTACACCTGCGGAACTGACTAGAATAAACTGTGGTGTATTGCTACCACCATAGGCTTTAATTGATGCCAACTGTAAAGCAAAATTACCAGGGGAGAAATTGGGATTTAACGCGCCATCATACTCAAATTTACTCAACATCAATTGCAAAGAATTGATTTTACTTGTATCAATTGGTGGCGCATTCGATACAGATTTAGCTCTAAATACAGGAATCAAATCTGTAAAGGGAATACGCACATTAATCCAAGTGTCAGCAACAGTATCAAAAGAATAGCTGTAGCCTAAACTATCCCATTGAGTATCCGTCCTCAGAAATATTTTATAACGCTGACCATCACCTTTGATGCGTAATTCTACACCTTCATAGCCTGATAAATTAAAAGGTGGATCAAAGTTTTTAGTTCTGACAGATGCAAATCCTCCAGAGTTAGCAGTGGAGACATTACCAGTAAACAAAGCGGTATTTTCTACTAATAAAATATTACTGGCACTCACACCACCCATCACCACATCATCCAGCGCACCCCAAATATTTTTTAACTCTATTGAGGGATTGGTAAAATCAAATATGAGTTTTTCATTGGCAGATGGTAAGTATTTTGCTGCCGCTTCGACTAAATTTTTTACGCCTTGATATTCCACTGTTTCAGGAGTATCACCAACAATTTCTGGCTGATAAAATTTCACCCCTTGATAATATTTAGCTCTATCTGCTGTGTCTCCCTCTACTGGCTGGACACGTACTGCTGTACAACAAATTACAGCTTGAATATTAGCCATCACTACAGGCGTTAAGGTTTCTGGCTTAGTGATATCAGCCAATACTAAGTCAACATCATGACCAAGAATTGACCTAGCTTTATCAATATCTCGTACCAATGCGCGAACTTTTACACCTGTTTCTAAAAGTCTTTTGACTACACGTTTACCAACCCCACCAGTTGCACCTGCTACTAAGACTACACCCACGCTTTTCCCTCCATCGGGTCGATAATCTTGCGGACGACCTTGGATTAACTGCTGTACCCAGTTAAGCAAAGGAATAACTTCAAAATATGTCAAGGTTTCCAGAAACCTACCTAAGTCCCATTGAGAACGATTTTTATCTGTCACAATTGCGTCCTCATCATCAACATCGTCTTGCTACATCATAACGAAATGTAACAGTTATCAGAAATTTGGGTTGAAAACCCCGTCCTTCCAGGACGGCTTTATACTCTTTGCATTAGTATAAATAAGTGATTAATTGGTCGATACTATGATTGTTTACGAGTTCAAGCTCAAGGGAAAAGATAAGCAATATCAGGCAATAGATGAAGCAATTCGTACTAGCCAATTCATTCAAAATAAGTGCTTGCGCTACTGGATGGATCACAAAGATTCAAAAGTAGATAAGTACGCCTTGAATAAATACTGTGCTGTGCTAGCTGCTGAGTTTCCCTTTGCTGATGAACTCAACTCGATGGCTAGACAGTCTGCCGCAGAACGTTCTTGGAGTGCGATCGCTCGATTTTACGACAACTGTAAAAAGAAAATCAAAGGTAAAAAGGGTTTCCCGAAGTTTAAGAAAAATTGCCGTTCAGTTGAATACAAATCAACTGGGTGGAAGCTTTCAGAAACAAGAAAAGCCATAACTTTCTCTGACAAGAAAGGAATTGGAACTCTGAAATTAAAGGGAACCTATGACCTGAATTACTATGACATCAAGCAAATCAAGCGTGTCCGATTAGTACGCCGTGCTGATGGTTACTACGCTCAATTTGCAGTTGATGTTGATGTCAGAGTAGACACTCAACCCACCAACCAATTAGTTGGTATTGATTTAGGGTTGAAGTATTTCATTGCTGATAACAAAGGTAATGTAGAACCGATACCCCAGTTCTACCGCAAGTCAGAAAAGCAGTTAAAACGAGCTGCTCGCAAGAAATCCAAAAAGTTCAGTCGGGATAGAAAGAAAGCCAAGCAAAGACAATCAAACAATTACCACAAAGCTAGAAATAGATATGCCCGTAAGCATTTAAAAGTAAGTAGGCAGCGAAAAGAGTATTGCAAGAGATTAGCATACTCCGTCATCCAATCTAACGACTTGGTAGCTTACGAAGATTTAAATGTTAAGGGTTTGGTACGTAATCGACATCTAGCTAAATCCATCTCTGATGCTGGTTGGTACACTTTTCGCCTGTGGTTGGAATATTTTGCTCATAAATATGGGAAGGTAACTGTTGCTGTTCCTCCCCATAACACCAGTCAAAATTGTTCTAACTGTGGTGAAAAAGTCAAGAAATCTCTGTCTACAAGGACTCATGTTTGTCCACATTGCGGATATACGGAAGACAGAGACATCAACGCAGCAATCAACATTTTGAGGTTAGGACTCAGTACGGTAGGGCATACCGGAACTTACGCTACAGGAGATTTGCCCTCTTGGGCGATTGGTGAGGCAGCGCGGTCTTGGGGGTCTCCCCCATGAGCGACTGCCGAACCCGTAAGGGTGCGAACCTGTCGTCTAACGGCGAGTCGGTGAATGTAGAATCCCCGCCCTTATAGGGCGGTGGAGTGTCAATTACGGTGGTTGTAATTTTGAATTTTTAATTGATGAGGCAGAGATTCACTTATGAGCCAAGTTGAAAAAGCTCAGGCTGAGTACGAAGGTTTTTGTCAGGAGTTTGAAAGCGTCATTATTAGCACTGTCAATGAACAGGGAATTCCCAATGCTAGTTATACGCCGTTTGTGATGGACGATTCTAAGAATATCTATATTTACGTTAGTGGGCTTTCAACTCATACCAAAAATATTTATGCTAATCCTCATGTATGTGTATTATTTATTGAGGATGAAGCCAAGACTAATCAAATTTTTGCGCGTCGGCGGTTGAGTTTTGATTGTACAGCTAGTTTAATAGAGCGGGAAACGGAAACTTGGCAGCAAATTGTGGAGCAATTTCGCTCACGTTTTGGCGAGATTATTGAAGTGTTACAAGGTTTAGCTGATTTTCGGATTTTCCAATTAACTCCTAGTGAGGGTCGGTTTGTCATTGGTTTTGGAGCAGCTTACCATATCAGTGGCGATCGCCTCAATCAATTAACTCAAGTTAGAGGATAATTGATTTCTTCGGAATTTTGAATTTTGACTTTAGCATAACCGCTTCTTCTCCATACCCTGTAACCTGTCACCTGTCACCTATTCCCTACCTAACTATGCTTCAGTTTCAACCTCCTGGTTTTGGGCATAAAGTTATCAACACATCTTTGGGGAAAATCGTCTACTATACCCAAACGGCTGCACCTTGGTTAGATAATCACACTGAAGAGTTACCCCCGTTACTGTTTTTACACAATTTTGGCGGTGGGGCTTCTGCTTATGAATGGTCGAAAGTCTATCCAGCTTTTGCACCTACACACCGGATATTAGCCCCAGATTTAATTGGTTGGGGCGAATCGGCTCATCCAGTTAGAGATTACCAGATTAAAGATTATCTTATAGCGATCGCAGAATTTATCAGCCAAACTTGTCACCAACCAGTCACAGTGGTAGCTTCTTCACTGACGGCTGCTTTGGCTATTCGCTTGGCAATTCAGCAACCTGAGTTATTTCAAAGTTTGTATTTGGTATGTCCTTCTGGGTTTGATGACTTTGGCCAAGGTGCAGGACGCAGACTTCCACTAGCAATAATTAATACACCCCTATTAGACAATTTAATTTATGCCCTGGGGGCAGAAAATGAAATGGCAGTGAGAAATTTTCTGCAAAGTTTTCTCTTTACCAAACCAGAACGCGTCACACCAGAGATGGTGCAAGCTTATTTAACTTCTGCACAACAACCTAATGCTAAATTTGCTGCTTTAGCATTTTTACGTGGCGACCTGTATTTTGACTTAAGCTTGTATATTCAGCAACTAACAATTCCTACAGTATTTTTTTGGGGCGAACAGGCGCAGTTTACTACCATCCAATTAGGAAGACGCTTGGCTAATTTAAATATAAGTGCAATTCGAGCATTTCACGCGATCGCTGATGCCGGAGTATTACCCCATTTAGAAACACCTGAAATATTTATCGGATTGTTGCGGCGTTATATCTAAACCAAGTTTAGACCATTGAGAATTTTAAAATCATAAATGCTGTTCAAATTGCATCTACTGTTTGGTAGATAATTCAGCATAGATGGTAAATTATAATTTTATACTTAACAAAAGTAATTTTACCGACGTAAATTTTATCAAACTTTTACATAAGAGCCTATTCCTTAATGAAATAATTGTTTTTGTTAATCACTTTTTGCAAAACATTTAATTCCAACCTATTTGAAGAGACTTATACAAGACAGTCACTCACAGGTAAAACCCACAAGCAAACATGAAAAAGTCTTTTCCCTAAACCTAATCCCCACTTCCGATTTTCAAATCACACAACAAGAACATAAATATCTTTCTCTGTTCTCTGTCACCTGTTCCCTATTACCTATGCTTGATTAACAGAGCTAGTCAGTTCTCAAAAATAATGATTACATTACCTCAAATATCTGCGACAGCACCAAATCTGATCACAAACAAAGAAGCAGAATTACTCATCTGCTGTGCTAAAACCAAAATTAGTCCAGAAACAGCATCAAAAATTGAGCGGCTGCTACAGGAAGAAATAGACTGGAATTATCTGTTCAAAATCGCCGTCTGGCATAAAGTACAACCGCTACTGTACATGAGTTTGAAAAACACTTGTCCAGACAAAGTTTCTCCCAGTATTCTGGCTTATTTACAAACTAATTGCCAAAAAATTACCCTGAACAATCTCTTACTTTCTCACAGACTCATCAACATACTCAAATTATTAGCAGCCAATAATATTCGCGCCATATCCTTCAAAGGGCCAATATTGGCAAGTTCAGCTTACGGTAATTTATCCCTACGGAGATTTGGCGACCTAGACATTCTAGTTCAAAAGCAAGATATCCCCAAAGTCATAGAACTATTGAAATCTCAAAAATACCAACTAGAGGAATACTTAACCGAAACGCGAGATGAACTGCAAGAAGTATTTTGCGAATACACCTTGGTTAGTGATGACGGTATAGTATATATAGACCTGCACTGGGAATTGACACCAACTTACTTTCCTTATAAGCCAAAATTTGATCAGTTGTGGGAACGTCTTCAGCCCATATCTCTTGCTGGTGCTAATGTCCTGCAACTATCCCTAGAGGATTCAATTTTGTACCTCTGCGTACATGGTTGTAAAGACTTATGGGAAAGATTATCTTGGATTTGCGATCTTGCGGAATTAATCACAGCGCATCCTGAAATCCAATGGTCAAAACTATGGGAAGAGGCTAAGAAACAAAACTGTGAACGAATGCTGTTATTAGGATTATTTTTAGCCCAGGATATCCAGGGAATTAATCTACCAGAAGCAGTTAATCAAAGAATTCAAGCATCTTCAATTATTCCCAAACTAGCAGCAGAAGTAAAACAAAGATTATTTAGTCAAATTGATGCACCTTTAGATGTCTTTGAAAGGTCTTTTTGGTCTTGGCGTTTAGCTTTTCATTTCAGAGTTATAGAAAGCCTTAAATATAAAGTGCTACTATGTCTATTTGTGTGCCAATTTGCGTTAACTCCCAAAGATAAGGATTATGTGGCTTTGCCGTTACCAAATTGGCTTTCTGGTCTTTATTATCTGATTCGTCCCGTCAGATTAGTGATTAAATTTGGTATCAACCCATTACAAAGGGGAATAGAATGGTGTGTTGCGACTTTTAGCGATCGCAAGTCACTTGAGCGTTAAGCAGCAACATTTCAGGGTGGGCAATGCCCACCCTGAAAAATTAAGATTTTAGCGCCTCAGCTGTTTTTTCCCGATCTAGTTTGAGCATTAACACACCCAAAGGTGGTAAACATAAATCCAGGGAATAGGAACGATTGTGCATTGACCAATCATCTGTCCACTTACCGCCTAAGTTACCCATGTTGCTACCGCCATACTGACGCGCATCACTATTGAATAACTCAGTATAAAATCCTTTTTCTGGTACACCGATGCGGTAATGAGAGTGTGGTTGTGGAGTAAAGTTACAAACCACCACGATAAAGTTCTCAGAATCTTTGTCACGGCGGATGAAGGATGCTACACTGTGGCGATTATCGCTACAATCAATCCACTCAAACCCCTCTCTGGCAAAGTCTAGGGTGTACAAAGCTGGTTCTGCACGGTAGAGATGGTTCAATTCTTGGAAGAACTGTTTCAATTGTTGGTGTGGTTCATACTGTAACAAATCCCACTCCAAATCAGCCCAGACATTCCATTCACTCCACTGGCCAAATTCCATGCTCATAAACATGGTTTTCTTACCTGGGTGGGCGAACATATAGGCAAACAAACAACGGACATTAGCTAACTTCTGCCATCTGTCTCCCGGCATTTTGCCAATGATATTGCTCTTACCATGCACGACTTCATCGTGAGACAGAGCCAGCATGAAGTTCTCGCTGTGGTGATACCACATACTAAAGGTGATATTGTTCTGGTGGAATTGGCGGAACCACGGGTCCATGCTGAAGTAATCCAGCATATCGTGCATCCAACCCATGTTCCATTTCAGGTTAAAGCCTAAACCTCCAGTGTAGGTAGGCCAAGAAACCATCGGCCAAGCAGTGGATTCTTCCGCAATGGAAACAACACCAGGGAAGTAGCTGAAAAGTAGATGATTGACCTGACGTAGAAAATCGGCTGCTTCTAAGTTTTCTCTACCGCCGTACTCGTTGGGTAGCCACTCTCCTGGTTTACGGCAATAGTCAAGATAAAGCATAGAAGCGACGGCATCAACACGAATACCGTCAATATGGTATCTATCAAACCAGAACAGCGCATTTGCTACTAAAAAGTTGCGGACTTCATTGCGGCTATAGTTAAACACCAGAGTTCCCCACTCTTTATGTTCACCTTTGCGGGGATCTGCGTGTTCATATAGGTGAGTACCATCAAAGAAAGCTAAACCATGTCCATCTTTCGGGAAGTGACCGGGAACCCAATCAACTATCACCCCAATACCGTTTTGATGACATTGGTCCACAAAATACATAAAGTCTTCTGGACTACCAAAACGGGAAGTAGGCGCATAGTATCCTGTTACTTGATAACCCCAAGAGCCATCAAAAGGATGCTCGGCAATGGGTAACAATTCTATATGGGTATATCCCAAATCCTTAACGTAGGGAATTAATCGCTCGGCTAGTTCCCGATAAGTCAGGAAGCGTGCGCCTGGATTGAGTTCCGCCGCAATAATTACAGGCGCAGTTTCACCATTAGGTAGTTTAGCGGGTTCTGCACTAGAAGCGTGTAACCAAGAACCTAAGTGAACTTCGTAAACTGATATGGGATTGGTTAGAGGATCAGTGTGACGACGCTTTTCTAGCCAATCTTCATCACTCCACTGATATGAATTTAAGTCTGTAACAATAGATGCGGTTTTCGGGCGAGGTTCCTGTTGGAAACCATAGGGGTCAGTTTTTTCGTAAATATGTCCATCAAAATTTTTGATTTCATATTTGTAATGCACACCTACCCCCAGTTCAGGAATGAATAATTCCCAAACCCCTGTAGGCCCTTTACGCATCTGGTGTTTCCGTCCATCCCATTGGTTGAAATCTCCTAGTACGGAAACATTGCGAGCATTAGGGGCCCAAACGGCAAAGTAAACGCCTTGAATACCGTCTACTTCTGTGAGGTGTGCGCCTAGTTTTTCATAAATACGATGATGATTACCTTCACCAAATAAATGCAAGTCGAAATCTGTTAAACGCGGAGAACGAAAAGCGTAAGGATCATAAGTGACGCGCTCATGTTCCCCTTCCTTAATCCGTAGTTGGTAATTGGAGAGTTCCGAAGTTTCAATAGTACATTCAAAAAAATGGGGATGATGTACTGCTTGCATGGGGTATTCTTGGCGTTGTTCCGGCAGAACTACCCACGCAGCACTAGCATTTGGTAAGTAAGCTCGCACTGCCCAAACGCTTTTACCGTTCTGTTCTATGGGATGGGAACCGAGTATTTCAAAAGGATCATGATGCTGATTCCAAACGATGCGATTAACCTGTTCAGGGGCGATCGTGGTCATGGACATTAAGCTACCTACGTAGAATAAACTGATTGACTAAATTCGGTTTTGTATATATATATTCTTTACATTTATTTGCAATTTTGTCGCCACCGTTATCGTATCTCAGAATGGGACATTGGGATTGGGAATTGGGATTTGGGGATTGGGCAGTGGAGGAGATGTAGCTTTAGCTTCTCTGACGATGGCGTAAGCCTACCCGCAAGCTAGCAAAACTCATGACTATTGCCTATTGCCTATTCCCTATTGCCTAATTTCTTACAAATCTAAAAATGGAAAAAACTGAAGTAAAGCTTTGCGTAACCGTAACAGAAAGACGGTTTGGCGTAAATTGTTACTGAGTTTTGGCGGTGGACTAACTTGTAACTGTTCTTGCAGTTGGGCGTATTCGGCGGGAGTCAGGGGCTTGCCATCTAAAGGCGATCGCGCATCTATAATCATTTCTGTTCGCAAGATTTCTTCTGGGATATCCTCTTGTGGTGTAGTAGCCATGACTACTATGCCTAAATTGCTACTACACCACACCAAAATACTCATGCTAAGGCTCAAAACAGAAAACCTGATCCATTTCATTTGGTATATTCTTAGACTCCGCACTGAATAATTAATCAACCTCTGCCCTGTACTGATGTGTTTCTAGATATTCTCTATATTCTCTGGTTTTCCTGGAGTTAGCGATCGCTTTTAAATATCTGGCATATTCACTTTTAAGATATGCCTACCAAGATGGACATTCTGAATCTGTTATTTAATTTGCTTATATTATGATGCTAAACAAATTTAATAAACTTAGCTAAACTACGTCAGTATCTATAATCACCACTGGTGTAGTTGAGAAAAAATATAATTTTCGAGCAATTCACATATAGTGCGACACTAAATCAACAAACTTACCACAAGTGTCATTGACAATTTACCAAAAATTCAAATTGAAGATTGATGATTTTTTGAGCTTGCTATTTGGACACTTGGATCAGGGTGTAAACACCATCACCAGTGTCCTTTAACTACTGCTTTACCAAATATACATTTCTGAGGAAGTTTCCAGTTTATATTCAGCCACACTCAACCCAGGAGGTAACTGCAATCTTTACCTGTTACTCATGACCTCAGACAATGACAAACCTTTCTTGGCAAGAATTATTAACTATCTAGGGAGAGGCAGGAGTAGCAGCAGGGGTAGTAGTGTCGGCAGGGGTAGCGCCAGTGTCAGTTGGCTCACCTGTAGCTGCTGGAGTAGTGGTAGTGGTGGGATCAGTAGCACCTCCACAGGCTCCCAGTAACGCAGCCATACTTAGCATGAAAGCTAAACCAAAGATTTTTGTTTTCATAACTCCTCTTTCACCAATTGTGGCAATAAAAAAAATTCGCCTGTTGAATACGATAACCTATTTGTTGCTGATTTTTAAAACCACTGCGAATTACATATTTAAAAACAATACTTGGGGTTAAGTTTAAGGGGTTGAGTCTTATGTCAGAGGTTGATGAGTGTATCTGAGTTGAAGATTAATTGAACTGGATGATTATTAAGGACTTAAAAGAAAAAACTATAGTTTGGACACAAGGAGTATTTGGCAACCTCTAACCCTTGCCCAGTACCAAACATAGACATATTCTACAGACTCTTGTCCTTTGCCAGTTGTAGTTGCCATACTTAAAGTGCAATCACAGCGTTATTTGTATTTGTGATCTAGGAAACTCCAAAAATTAAATTACTCAATGCCTGTATGCCATACGACTATCAGATTTTTTCTTCTCCTGCTACCTCTGCTACCCCTACTCCCTCAAGCAATTGATTATTTTTTGATTTGGAAGTTCCCTAGAGGGTGATTCTCACCTTAGCAAAAACAAATAATCAGTCTAAAATACAATATTTCCTATCTCAAAAAGTTATGGCTGCTGTTCGCAAATCAGATATTTCTAAGACTGGTACTGGGTTTCGGGACGCTTCTACCCCATCGATAAGGAGTAGGAAGCGGCGAGGAACACACCTCAGATCAGGAGTGCGAAATCCTGGGTTAGGATCTACTCCAACCTTATCAGTACCCACTCAAAAACAACGGCATTCCTCGAAAAATTTATCGCTGCCCATAATGACAAGAATACAAAATCGGGAAAAAACAGCAGTTCCCAACTACAGAAGTCAGTCAAGCCCACCACTCAGAAGTTCAAAATCCGAGTTTGTCAATGTGCCTGTAGTGCCTACTTCCAAAGCTATGCCTTTGTGGTTAATGCGACTGTACACCTTACATCGTCATTCTTCGCTGGTGGCATTTTTATTGGTGGCAGCCAGTTTAGCTGTATATGGTTTGACAGTGTATACTCAAGAGCTTTGGGGTCAAGGATATCGCAGATTACAAAACCTCCAACGTTATGAACGGCAAATTACTACAACCAATGCCACACTAACTAATAAAATGGCCGAGGAAGCAGAACTGCCAGCAACGGGATTAGTATCGCCGACTCCCTCAAACACTATTTTCTTGTCTCCATCTCCCCCTAATTCTGATGTCCTGTCTCCTAGTCCAGAAACAGAGTCACCAGTACAGTCGTCAACTTCCTCGCCACTGGGATATTAAAGTTAGTAAGCAATGACAAGTAAATATTTATCAGGTACATGATGTGACATTTCGCCCAACCATAAAACTGATAGCTGATACTGAGCAGGGCAATGCAAAAATCATCAAATAGATTAAAGTTTAAACAATTTCGTAACCCAGAATTTGCTAGACGGCAAAGGTTTTCTAGAAGAAGTTCTACAAAGACGATTACCCCTAATACCCAAGAGCAAATACCAAATCCTAAATCCCGATTGTTCACTGTTTGGGGCATATTAATGGCTTCTGGACTAGGTTTGGCAATCAATCTGTATAATTTACAAATTGTCCAAGGGCCAAAGCTCACAGAGAGAGCCAGAAACCAACAAATGGTGAATTTGCGCCCATATATGCCTCGGCGCTTGATTGTCGATCGCCAGGAAAATGTATTAGCTATTGATCGCCCTGTATATACTGTATATGCCCATCCGAAGCTGTTTGACAAAAGTCATGAAGAAATGGCCGAACAGCTAGCTGTGATGCTAGATAAAACTCCGGCTGATTTAGTCAAAATTTTTCAAAGCCGCAAAAGTGGAATTACATTAGCTTCTACCTTGCCGGAAGAAATTGCCGATCGCATGAGGGCATTACGTTTAAACGGCTTGGAGTTTATTTCTAAATACTCCCGCTATTACCCACAGAATGATTTGGTAGCAGATATTGTCGGGTATGTCAATGTTGATCGTCGTGGTCAAGCTGGTTTGGAATACAGTCAGGAGAAGTGGCTGGAACGTTCTGCCAAATCAGTCCGCTTAAGTCGGGCTGGGAATGGGGCATTGCTGCCCGATTATGCTCCTGAAGGTTTTTTAAACTCAGATGATCTGCGAATGCAGTTAACTATCGATAGCCGCCTCCAAAGGGCTGCCCGTACTGCACTTAAAGACCAGTTAGAAAATTTTAAAGCCAAACGGGGCGCGGTGATTGTCATGGATGCCTCAGATGGAGCTATCTTGGCTCTAGCTTCTCAGCCTACCTATAACCCCAATGAATTCACTAAGGCAGACATTTCATTATTTAAAAACTGGACAGTAACGGATCTTTATGAGCCGGGATCAACATTTAAACCGTTGAATGTGGCGATCGCTCTGGAAAATGGCGTACTCAAACCAGATGATGTATTTAACGATACCGGAGCAATTCGAGTCAATAACTTCACCATCAGGAATGCTACTCGCAACGGTAACGGGCGGATCAATGTTGCCCAAGTTCTGCAAACTTCTAGCAACATTGCGATGGTACAGATGCTCCAAAGGTTGAAGCCTGCAATTTATTACAACTGGCTAGAACGTTTGGGGTTAGGACAACCAGTTGACACAGATTTACCCTTCGTAGCGAGTAGTCGGCTCAAAAGTCAAGAAGTATTTATCAGATCAGCCATTGAACCTGCCACCGCTTCCTTTGGACAAGGTTTTTCTCTCACACCCTTACAACTGGTACAAATGCAAGGAGCTTTAGCTAATGGCGGTAAACTCGTGACACCTCATGTTGTCCGGGGGCTAGTTGATACCAAGGGGCAAATGCACTATAGACCTCCTTACCCAGCACCACGCCAAATTTTTTCAGCGACTACAGCCCAAACAGTTGTAGAAATGATGGAAACAGTAGTCAACGAAGGTACTGGCAAGGTTGCCAAAATTCCTGGATACCGCATTGCAGGTAAAACGGGTACAGCCCAAAAAGCTAGTCCTAATGGTGGCTATATTCCCGGTGCGAGAATTACTAGCTTTGTCGGTATTTTACCCGTAGAATCTCCCCGCTACGTAGTTTTGGCAGTGGTAGATGAACCAAAAGGCGCAAATGCCTATGGTTCTACCGTCGCCGCGCCTATTGTTAAGTCTGTGATGGAAGCATTAATTCCCATAGAAAAAATTCCACCCAGTCGGGAGATAGATCAACAATCTGCTGAAAATGGTAGTCGAGCAAATCAGCCAGCTAGGGATTAAAGGCAGTTATTAGTCATTAGTCATTAGTTTTTCTCCTCTGCTTCCCTAGTCTCCAGGAATTATTTAATTTTGACTTTTGACTTTTGACTTTTGATTTAATTTGTCCCCAGTCCCCTACAACAGACTGCGATATGTTTGCTTCAGTGTCTCTTCGATAGAGCCTATACGCTGAAAAATTTCTATTAATTCTTGAGATTTGGTTTGACGTTGTTCTAACATCAATTTTAATGGTGCTAACAATTTCACATCTGGATCATCTCCCAATGCAACTTCTGCTGCTTGCAAAATTTCTGTAGTATTCCTGAAAATATCTTCGTTACTAAAGCCAAATTTTGCTGACAGTTGGTGCAACCCTGCGTCGGGTATAGTGGCTCTACCTGACAAAGATTCATCTAACACTAGACCTTTTAATAATGCCAATAATGCCGCATAGATAGAAAAATCATCACAACTATCAAAAGCTTTAAATTCAATGCGACCTACCTCGGCTGGTAGACGGGCAATTTTTGTTAGTGATGGCACACTCTTAATTAGTTGTTCTGCTTCTGGAACAAATACTAAAGCTGCTGGCCTTTTGCCAGTTCTGATAAATGTTCTCACTGATAATCCTTCCCAAAGTGTGCCGTTATAAAAAGGGGAACTATAACTAAAAGGCACAATATAAGGGCTGTAATAAGTCAACTTTTGTCCAATATCAATTACCTGTTCAATGGGTAAATCTGGTACTGAAATATTTAAATCTGGTCCGTATGTCACCATGTAAATATTTGCAGTTTGTTCATCAGGATAAGCCTGTAGCTGCTTAATTTCATATTCATTTAATGGGGGTTGGGGTTCAAAAACTGTTTTGTAGGGATGAAAGCTGGTTAAAACTGGTGATAAACCAAAATCAGTAGCAACCTCAGTCAATAAACGAAAGCTATCTGATAATTCAGCAATCGCACTTTGAATATGAGAGTGGATGGTTGTTCTAATTTCTATACCCTTGGAAAGACAATCAATTACTTTGTCAGAATCAGCAAATCTTTCAAACCCCTCAATGTACCATCTCTTTTTTCTAATCCCTGCATCACCAACACGTAGTTGTAGATGATCGTCAGGGTAGATGGGTAGTCTATCAACAATTTGGGCAAAATCTGCAAATTTTGTACAAGCAAAATCTGCAAACTTGCCTTCTTTGTTCAAAAAAGCTACTTCATGCTCAATCCCAAATAAGAAAACCATACGGCTTAATAGTAATTATTCTTGATAAGAATACCAAAAAATCATCCAGCAAGATAGTCTTATGGCGTATTTTCTGGGAGCTAGAATGATAAATTTTTGCTTTTGCGCTCTGCATTTTAACTTTTGACTTTGCAAAGGCGATCGCTATTGTTATTCTTAGTATTTTCACCCACTATCAAAACTATTTAATGTCCCAGGGTAAACGTAATTTAATTATTAAAATCCTTATTGTGGGAGCTTTGCTACTCCTATCCCAGCAAGCTCTAGCACAAAGTTGGCGACCTGTTCGCGGCGGGATCACTTTTGGTATCAGTGGTATGGCGCTGTTAAGTCAGCAAAACGGTTTCCGTGATTTCTTAATTGTCCATGACAATAAACAAAAAAATCAAGGTCGTCTCGCAATTATCAGCATTAAAGGTCAGAACCAACCAGAATATTTTCCTATAGATTGGCCAAGTAACACAGAATTACCTATAGACTTAGAGGCTTTAACATCCATTCCAGGTAAAATAGATTCACGGTTTATAGCTTTAAGCAGTGCTGGCCAGGCTTATGAGATCAAAATAGATCCCACTGACAAAACTATCTCAGTTCTGCAAGTATTTGAACTACCAGGAATTCCACCAGGAAGTAATTTTGAAGCGTTTGCCTTGCAAAACATTCAAGGTCAATTAGTTGCGGTTTGGGCGCATCGAGGTGCAGGGAAAGAACCAGCAACTATTTATTGGGGAGTGCTGGACTTATTGAAATATCAAATTACTCCGGCAGGTTCTGCACAGCTAACAGTACCCTTTCCCTCCGGCAATGTTCGCCATATCTCTGACTTAAAAGTAGATCCTGCCGGGATTATGTATATCTCCTCAGCTAGTGATACTGGGGATGATGGCCCCTTTGAGTCAGCTGTCTATGTTGCTGGGTATCTGAACTTACAAGGTAACAAAATTGTCTGGCGGCACAACCCGCAGCTAATACCTCTACACCGCTTCAGATATCACAAGATTGAAGCTATAGAACTGGTTACAGGTGCAGATGGTGGTGTAGTTGTGGGTACAGACGATGAGAATTTAGGTTCTTCCGTATACGCTTTAGGTGAAAGCCGGTAAGTAGGGCGTTGTTAGGTGCGGGTTTAACCGGTGAATCTGGGCGTAGACAAAATTCTTAATAAACCCGCCCCTACAAGATACATCTGGCGAATCAAAGGTATTAACTTTTATCGATTTTTAGCCATTTCACCAGATGTAAAAACGTGGCGCTAGCGTGTGGTACGACGTAATTGCTCATCGTCTTGATTAATGTCTAATTCTTCACGTCGCAGGGTTTCTTCAGCTTGTACTGTATCCTGTTCCACCACTTTCTTAACTTTTACTTCTTCCCGCACCACAGTTTCTTTGCGGATTTCAGGGGTTTCTTCGTAAATATCTACATGAGTAGCTTCTCTGTCACGGAAGTTAGCCTCGCCAGGAGAAACAACTCTACCAGCATCCTCTGGAGTGGTGCGTTCAATCACTACTCGTTCTCTTTCAACTGGAACTGCAACTCTGGCGGTTTCAGTTTCAACGTGCTTGCCAACAGATACTTCTCCTGTCTTCGCACGGGATTTACTCGCAACCAATCGTTCTTCGTATAGTTTCAGGTTTTGGTGATCCCGTTGATTCATTTCATAGAGATTTGGTTCGTGTTCATATCTATATGTTTCACGCTCATAAGTAGGAGGAGTTGTCACTGGTTGGCGATCAGCATAGGCGGTTGACACATCTAAAGGTGCTGACGCTTCTAAAGGTGTTGATGCTTCCAGAGGTGCCTCACTTAGAGGAGTACGATAAACTCCACGCACACGTTCTTCATAGTCATAATCAATGCGTTCCAAATCTTGGAAATCAGGCAAGTTTTCTACCTGTTCTCTGGTAAGTCCAGTAGCATATACACGCCGATCTGAGTAGTTGATGCGCGATCGCCCGATGGGTAACAACACTTGTTTACCAAAGATCCAAAATCCTGTATCAACAACTAGATAACGAAAACGACCAGCATCATCAACTAAAATATGTTTGACAGTGCCAACTTTATCATTATCTAGGTCAGAATAGACATCGAAATTCGTGATGTCATAGTTATCAGAATCAGCGTCTCTATAGTCGCCAGCAAAATCTTCCAGTTTATATAGAGCCATATTATTTTTCTTTACTCTATCTACATTCTCCATCTTAGAAATATATAATTTCTATTCCTCTTTCTAGTGGTTGATATCAATATTATTTTTTTAATAACTATAGAGAGATGTTTTTTTTAGGGATTTTAATTAAGTGGTTGATTCATAAAAATTTGAACTTGATCAAAAATATAAATCCTTTAGAAATATTCTGCAACTCAAATTTTTGCCTAGGCTTTTTTATTAATGATAAACCGTCTTACCCTTTGGCATAACTGAAGCAAAATTATGGTAAATAAATTGTTTATTTATCAAGAAAGGCAGAGGGCAGAGGGCAGGAGGCAGAAGGAATACTGGCCTCTGTCCTCTGCCGCGACCATTCCCCGAAGGGGTTCCCGCAGGGTAGGGAGCAAGGGTTTAAGACCCCCACCAAATTGAAAATTTGGTGGCTCTTGTTTAGGAGGGGTCGGAATCCCCTTCTAAACAAAACCTTCTGCCCTCTGCCTCCTGCCTCCTGCCTTCTTCAATTTAATTAATGGTTATTTTTTGATTAGTATAATAGTTTAGTTAAAATAATTTCATAAATATTTATTAAACAAAATAAACTGTTTCTATAACTGGAGATACAAACATTCAAACCTAGAGATAGACAACAAAATATCAACAAAAATATAAAATTAAAACTAAAAACTAATAATTAATAGAAGGATATTTCTGATGAATAATTTATCTTATCTAACAAAATTAAGTGCGCCATTGGGTTTAGTCAGTCTGGGGTTGGTAGTAATGGCAAATACTCCAGCAAGGGCGCAAACTAACTTTCCTGATGTTTCCTCTGACTATTGGGCGCAACCATTTATTCAGCGTTTAGCTGAAAGAAACATTGTTGTAGGATATCCAGACGGGACATTTCGCCCAGAACAGCCTGTACACCGTGATGAATTTGCGGCGATGATTCGCAAAGCTTTTGAAAAAGAACCAATCAGGCAGATAGAAAGTGGAAGTGTCTATAAAGATGTACCTGAAGGCTATTGGGCGGCTCCGGCAATTGAAGAAGCTTATCAACAAGGGTTTATGAGTGGTTATGCTGGCAATGTCTTTCGTCCCCAGCAGCCAGTTTCTAGAGTAGAAGCATTGGTGACTCTTGTTCAGGGGCTAAATTTAGCTCCTAAACGGCAAGCAATTACTCCAGCACCTCAGCGTCAAGTAGTGAAAAGACCTTTGTATCTTCCCTTCGGAATTTTAGCTTTGATGCAGCCTTTAGCCATACCCAAGGCTACTGCGGCGGCTCCTACTACTACACCACCACCAGCTAGGGAGACTCTATCGGCTCTTGTTAGCGATTATTACACAGATGCTCAGAAGGTTCCTGAGTATGCTGTTGAAGAGGTGGGCATAGCAACACAGAAAAATATAGTTGTCAATCATCCTGATCCTAGAGTCCTCAATCCGAATCAGCCTCTGCGACGTGCCACTGCAACTGCTTTTATTCACCAAACTTTAGTTGCTCAAGACAGAATTGCACCGCTTTCTCGAAATGTCGAGGCTTATAACTATATTGTTCGCCCTGCAATTAACCAAGCTGCGCGGTAATCAATTGCATAAGGTAAGGGGATAGTTGCTGGGTAATATGTTGACAGCATTACTTATCCCCCCTGAACTTGGTTAAGGTTTAGGCTTGTATGTGGAAGCAACGTGTAATTCTTTGAGTTGCTTGACATCTACGCCTGAAGGTGCATCTGTTAATAAGCAACGGGCTTGTTGTGTCTTGGGAAAGGCGATGACATCGCGGATGGATTCTTCCCCAGCAAGTAACATCACCAACCGATCTAAACCATAGGCGATACCGCCATGTGGTGGTGTACCATATTCAAACGCTTCCAACAGAAAGCCAAATTTATTTTGTGCTTCCTCTGGAGACAAGCCAATAGCTTCAAATACCTGTTCTTGAATTTCCCGTTGATAAATCCGCAGACTACCACCGCCAACTTCAAAGCCGTTGAATACTAAGTCATAGGCTTGGGCGCGGGCAGTTTTTAAGTCTTGCAAATCATCGGGATGGGGTGCTGTGAATGGGTGGTGCAGTGCTTCTAGGCGTTTTTCATCTGCATTCCACTCAAACATCGGGAAATCGACAATCCAGAGTAAGTTGATTTTTTCGGGATCAATTAAGTTGAATTCCCTAGCAACAACCTGGCGCAGTCTGTCTAAAGTTTTATTCACAGTAACCCCATCACCAGCGCCAAACAGTAATAAATGTCCTGGTTCTGCACCTGTGCGTTGTAAGATTTCCTGTTTTTGCTCGTCGGTGAGGTTGTCTTTGATTGCGCCGATGGTGTCAATTTCACCATTTTCTCTGACGCGGATGTAAGCTAATCCTTTCGCCCCGGCTTCGCTGGCTTCTTTAAATAAATCGCCGCCTGGTTTGATGCGGACATTGGAGATTTGCTCGTTACCATTGGGAATGGGTAAGATTTTCACGATCCCACCGTGAGCGATCGCATCCTTAAAGACTTTGAAACCAGAGTCTTTTAATACATCGGAAACGTTGACTAATTCCAAACCGTAGCGGGTATCTGGTTTGTCACTCCCGTAGCGTTCCATTGCTTCAGCGTAGGTGAGACGAGGGAACGGAAGCGGTAATTCAATTCCTTTGACGGTGTTGAATATATAAGCAACTAACTTTTCGTTGAGTGCGATAATCTCTTCTTGGGACATGAAACTCATTTCCATGTCCAACTGGGTGAATTCTGGTTGTCTATCGGCGCGTAAGTCTTCATCGCGGAAGCACCGAGCAATCTGATAGTATCTATCCATCCCGGATACCATCAGGATTTGTTTAAATAATTGTGGTGATTGGGGTAGGGCGAACCATTCACCAGCGTTAACACGACTGGGGAGGATGTAATCTCTGGCACCTTCTGGGGTGGAACGGGTGAGGATGGGAGTTTCAATTTCCATGAAACCCTCTATATCTTCCAAGTAACGCCGCATGGCTTTCACAACTTGATGGCGTAGCTGAATGTTTTGCGCCATGCGATCGCGTCGTAAATCCAAGTAACGATATTTCAAGCGCAAGTCTTCCCGCACTGTCTCAGTGTCGGCGGTGGAAACTTGGAAGGGTAACTGCTTCCGCACAGCATTTAGCAGTTTAATTTGATCTGCGTAAATTTCCACCTCGCCTGTAGGGATGCGGGTATTCAGTGATTCTTCGGGGCGTTGTGTTACCCTACCTGTAATTTGTACAACGTATTCATTACGCAGAGAGTTTGCCTGCTCGTAGGAATCTGGGGTGCGCTGTGGATCGCTGACAATCTGGACAATGCCGGAGCGATCGCGTAAATCTAAGAATATCACGCCCCCATGATCGCGGCGACGGTCTACCCATCCGTACAAGGTAACAGTTTCTCCAATATGTTCTTTTCGGAGTTCGCCGCAATAGTGAGTTCGCATAGGTGTTAGTTCTGTGGTTCCAAGCTAAATTTACTGGTTAATGTCAAAGCTTTCCCATTATCTAGCATTCATAGTAATTGTAGTCGTTCCAGTTCAGAAAAAATGACATCATCTCAAAGCTTGCTAAAAAGAGCCATGACGCTGCTGCTGGTATCTTGTAGGCTGCGTCAGATGCCAAAAATGTTTTGAGAATAGCGAAAAACTGAACTCTGACGTACCCTACGAATGATCTATGGCTTAATTTTTATGCTTTCCAGGAGAATGACAGGAACTTGGCTAGTTTCTAAAACTGCTTGCGATACTGAGCCAATTAATATGTCGAAAGGTCGATGTCCACGTTTTCCCATAACGATCGCTGTTACATGATAAGCTTCAGCAGTACGCATAATCTCTTCTGGAATAGCACCTGTAGCTGTTAAAAATTTGTATTTGATATCAGAAAGTAATTTTTTGGTTTGTTTTTCTAGTTGTCTAATATCTGAGGAATTGGTAGTGTTAACTACGTGCAGAACAACCACTTCAGCGTTACTTCGTCGTGCTAAATCTGCAACTTTCGTCAAAACTTCCATTGCTAAATCAGAGGTGTCTACAGCTGCGAGGAATAGAGTAGGAGTAGTAACTGTAACCTTTGTAGGGTCAACTTCTCCTCTGGTTAATAATTTAGGTGCGAAAGTAGCTGTAGACCAAGCACCCAAGGGTGCAGTGATGAGAATTGCAAGAGCTGCGATCGCTAACATTATCTCACCTCCTGCAATCCCTTGGGCAAGGGGAATTGCACCGATAGCGGCTTGTACTGTGGCTTTAGCCGAGTTTCCTGGTAGTAAAAATAATCTTTCTTGCCAATTCCAATTACTACCCACAGTTGAAAGATACCACCCCACCATGCGCCCAATCAATAAACCAATCGCTAAAATTAACACACCGGGTAGCAACACTTTCTCTAATATTTGTAGTTGAATACTCGCACCCAACAAAACAAATAAAAAAATCTCCGCCACTACCCATAAACTATCAAAACCTCCCCGGATTCTTCTGGCTAGCGGTGCATCTAATTCAATTAAGAAAAAACCCAGGGACATAACTGCTAAGTAACCAGAAAAATAAGGTAATTTATTAGCAACAATGACTAAAAATAAAGCGCAAACAGCAGTAAATACTGTATCTTGCACAGTATTTTGTGTCCAGTTTTGTTTAGTTAATACTAAAACCAGTAAACGAGCTGCTAAATAACCAAAAAAAATTCCCAATAGAATTTGCAAAATTACTTGTATTGGGAGGAGATGCAGAGTATTTAAGGTAAATATTCCCAAAATGGTGATTTGCTCAACGCCACCATTACGTAAGAAATTTAGTAATAGGCTAAAGACTAACAATAGTAGTACATCAGATAAGGCGCTACCAGTCAAAATCGCATCAGGAATGCCTTTACTCACACCCAAACCTAAACTTTTGAGCCGCAACATTCCAGGAACAATCACGGCTGGAGATTCAGCACCAATAATGCAGCCTAAAAGTAAGCCACTGGGGAAATTAAACTGGAATATTACCATAGCAGCAATTGCAATGGCGATCGCTTCACCGGTTGCAGGTAAAAATCCCAAACGTAACGCCACACTTCCCTGTTGCGCCAGTTTTTCCCTATCTAATCCCAGCCCAGCTTTCATCAAAATAATCATCACTGCCATAGTTCTCAATTCATCAGCCGCATCCAACACATCTGAACTGATGACATTCAGAATTTGGGGGCCGAGAACAATACCCACTAAAATCATGCCAACTAAAGGCGGTGCGCCTAAACGACGGGCAATTTGACCTACAAAAAAGCCCATCATTAAAATCCACAATATACTGGCTAACATTCCCTGACTCCCGCAGACGCAATTTGTAGATAGACGCTGACTACAGGAAAGTCTGAATATAAATACAACAAACTCCTACTATCCCGCAGTCAGCTAGGAAAGTAGGAGCCATCAGCCTTCCAGATGCAATCTTTTCACTGGAATAGCGGTTTTGGCGAGCTCCATCGCCATTAATTATTTTCACAATACCATGTTTTCTGATTGTGAGATAAGTAGAACAGGGTAAATAATTAAAGGTTTGTAGTGTTCGCGTAGCGTCTCGCAGAGAGAACTTTAGTTCTCTCTGGGTTCTCTCCGTTCGCATAGCGTGTCGTAGACAGAGGCTACGCCAACGCATAGCGTGTCGTAGACAGACGCTCCGCGTTCGCGGAGCGTCCCGCAGGGAACAAACAAGGACTAAAGTCCTTACTACGAACTCAATCCTAGTGTTTTTACATTATTTAACATAGTTTGGTTTTTTCAAGTCGTTCTACTTATCAAAATTAAAAACTGCAATTATTTTTTCCTTTAATTAAGCTCGATATAATTAATTGCGATTAAGATTTCATGCTCCAAATAAGTATTTATTCTAGGGATGTCAACAATCAAGTTTCAATTATAAATAAAAATTTATTGTTAATAAAAAAATAAATATATATATATCCTATTTTTTTCTACTCAAGAGGGAAAACCGTACTTTAATATGGCGCAATTTCTACCTGATAAATCCATGTTTAGATGGATACAATCAAAGTGTGGCTTAAGTAATGCTGTTGTTTAGAAAAGCTAAAAAAATTAATACAGCATTAGCAGGAGAGCAAAAATATGGGAAATCAATTTAAAACACTGGCTTTGTTAGCTGCCCTCAGTGGCTTGTTAATTGCTATTAGTTATTGGGTAATTGGTGGTACTAACGGCTTGATTATTGGTATTGGGTTAGCAGCAGTAACTAACCTATTTTCTTGGTATCAGTCAGATAAAATTGCTCTGGCTGTTTACCGCGCCCAGCCTGTAAGCGAACGCGAAGCACCAGGACTTTATCGCATGGTACAGAGATTATCGCAACGCGCTAATATCCCTATGCCGGGAGTTTATGTTGTTCCCAGTCAAACTGCTAATGCCTTTGCTACAGGACGAGATCCAGAACACGCGGCTGTGGCTGTCACTGAAGGTATTTTAAATATTCTGCCAGAGGATGAGTTAGAAGGTGTCATCGCTCACGAACTGACTCATATTATTAATCGTGACACCCTAACACAAGCTGTAGCTGCTACCGTTGCCGGTGCCATCTCTTTCTTAGCGCAGATGCTGAGTTATAGCTTATGGTTTGGCGGTGTTGGTGGACGAGATAACGAAAGAGGCGGTAATCCTTTAGGCGTTTTGCTAACAGTTATCCTTGCGCCCATAGCTGCCACCATCATCCAGTTAGCTATCTCACGCACACGCGAATTTTCTGCTGATGCTGGTGCGGCTAGATTAACTCAAAATCCTCGTGCCTTGGCGCGTGCATTGCAAAGATTAGAAGCCACAGCGCGACAACTGCCTTTAAATGCTAACCCCGCTTTTGAACCACTGTTAATTATCAATCCTATCTCTGGACAGTTTCTCGGTAACTTGTTCTCCAGTCACCCAGCGACGGAAGCACGCGTTGAACAATTACTGAAGTTAGAGCAACAATTTGTAGGGAGATAGGAAGTAGGGGAAATATTGACTGTTGAATACAAGGATTTATCCACTATGACTACTAACGATTTTGAAATAGTTGAATCTCTAACAGTGATAGAAATTAGTCCTCAAACTGATGAAATTGTAGAGACAGAAATGGCTGGAGAAAGTGATGAGGTAAAGCGCGAGACTAAAGCACTGATTGAAGCACTCAGAAGGCGCGCTCAAGCGGAAGCAGAAGCTGCTGGAACTTTAACCCGTGAAACGTACCTCAATGCTGTACGCAAAGCACGGGCAGCTATTGAAGGTGAAAGAATCATTAAGCGCGATCGCTTAGAATATTTCTGGTTAGTCTTTCAAGAAGAAGCAGAAAAAAACTGGCATTTAATCATGAAAGATTTCACTGGCTTTAGCGTGCGTCTACAAAACGCTCTCAAAGCCGGTTGGGAAGCCTTCAATACACCACGCCATGAAAATTAAATAACACGAAATTAGCTTGGGAAGCCAACATCATGGACGGGTTTCCCAGCTTGAAATGAGATTGCTAATAGACATCTCCAGAAATTAAATATGCGTTTTTCAAAAACCTTGTAGAAACGTTCCATGGAACGTCTCTACATTCTTTTTTGGAGATGTCTAATATACCAGCGTCAACTTTAGTGCTACTACCATAACTAACTACTTCATCAAACCTAGCTCGAAACATATATTCGTGCTGTTCAATCAATCAAATTAAAGCCCCAAGGTTTCAGAGCCGCGATCGCTACTTCTCTATCTACACCTTCATAAACTTCCCATTCAGACGGATGCTCTTTAGGATGTCCGTCGCCTACATTACCTGCAACTTTGATCACCGGAACACCCACCAAGCGATGGCGCTCCAGTCCTTTTGGGAGGGCTAATTGGAGTTTGTGTCCTACAAACTTTGAGCCACTTGAATTGGCTACAGATTCACGGATTAAACAGATATCACCAGCCATCCCCCAAGTAGTTTGGTAGATGTGGAGAAACGATATATAGGCTTCTGGTTTGATGGATCTTTTGAGAACTTGCACTATTTGTAATCCTTACGAAGTCGTTCTTGGTTCAAGAATTTCACGCAAATACTACTTTTATAGTAAAAGATCCTCTTTCAGTTTTTGTTCTAAGAGGATGTTTGAAAAGTTTTAGGGAGTCAAAAATTAAGCCAATCGCTTCACCATAATACGGATCATTGCAAGATAGATAAAAGTTTCTGAGGTTTCGGGCAATAATTCATAATCTCTGACCAATCGCCGACATCCCATGAACCAGCCAAAAGTGCGTTCCACCACCCAACGTTTTTTGAGTAAAACAAAGCCCTTGCTTTGCTCTGGTCGCAGCACCACCTGTACAATCCAGCGACAAAAATTCATGACCCACTGCATGAACGGTTCCCCATCAAAGCCACCATCAACCCAGATGGTGGTTAACCGAGATTGTGGCTGAGACTGTTTAACTCGTTGGAGAACTTGTTTGCCTCCTTCTCGCTCACCGACATTGGCTGCTGTTACCAAAACCCGCAGCACTAACCCCAAGGTATCAACGGTCATAAATCTCTTGCGTCCTTTGATTTTCTTGCCAGCATCAAAGCCTACTGATTGACTCACCATTGCCGCACTCTTGACGCTTTGGCTATCAATTATCGCTTCCGATGGACTCGGATGACGTTCAATTTCGATTCTCGTCCACTCTCGGAGACTATCGTGAATGTGCAACCATGTCCCGTCTTTACGCCAGTTTCGGAAATATGTGTACACTGTTTGCTCTCGTAGGAAAGTCCCCAGGTAGCGTAGGCGTAGCCCGCCGTAGGCATCGCCATCTCACTCCTTCTAGCAGGATGTAAAAAATTGCATTCAGGACTTCCCACATATCGACTTCACGCTTACGACCACCCGGTTTCCCTTCTGGAATCAAGTCGCTAAGAAATTCATATTGTGCGAGGCTCAGGTTACTGGGGTAAGCTTTACTCATGTCGCTCTCTCGGTGCTGTTGATTATCTATTCACAGCGTATACTGAGAGAGCTTTTTTACAACATACCTGACTTTTCAAACACCCTCTAACTCTAACTTTAACCTGCAACAATTGCAGAAAGCTCACTGCCGGAGCGATCGCCCAAAAGTTATATATAGCAGAAGGCAATAGGCACTCTTGCAATAGGCAATAGTAAAATCCATACCATGAATGAGTTTGAGCTTTTAGTCATGTCCTAATCGCCTTGTCTACAGCTATATTAGTCGTTTCTGCGTTGATTGATCATGGTAGCGTCAATAACACTTTGTTGTACTAGCCGAATTAGCGATGAGCCTCGCCAAGCTTATGAGTCCTCAGATAAACCGTTCTCTTTAATTAAGCGGTGAAACAGGCGACATGGCCAAATGCACGCTCCACAAACACTTACAAAGGCAATGACAACAAAAATATGCCAGTTCTCATGAAGTGAATTAGTAGGCTCTGATGGCTGATCTTGCCTATCTTTGGTTAGTTCTGGCAATGAATGAGATAGCTGTCTGGCTGTACTTACCCCTTCAATTGCCGCTCCAATTAGATAAGCTATAAGGGCAATACTTAGCCAGTGGTTCATTATTTTCTATTTGTGAACTTTTGTATTAATGATTCTCTTGCTCTAAAGATAATCGTCCTTCAGCAGTGTCTCGAATTAGAGGCAGTCTAGATTTTATGTAAGTATTAAGACTACTATCTGTTGGTGCGTCAAGTCCTTGCTTGGCTTTTAATTGCTGGAGGAGCAATTGTACTAGAGCCATATCATCAAACTGGAGTAAGGTATTGACATTAGTAGACTCAATTACAGCCCAAAGCTGTTGCATTATTTTAGTAGTGATCATGAGTCTCTAACCTCTTAAGCTTTTCTTTATATTTGCACAATTTCCTTGTTTGTGCCTAATTTTTGTTTAAAAGTTAATGAATCAACACAATGACAAGTCATCGCAACCCTAACCCATTCTGCCCTATGCCAAAATGCCCCTACTCGTTTACGAGTAGGGGTTGAAATTTCTCTCCTGTATTTTATAGTCTTGCCATGCCAGTAGTTTCTACCTGATCTGATGTCTGCACCAACTCATAAAGTTTCGTTTCAAACTTTTCCATACAAGCTGACCAATCATATTGCAAGATGGAAGGACGGGCTTGTTCAGCCATAGCCGCTTTGAGTTCAGGGTTAGAGAGGATGTCTATAACTTTTTGAGCAAAATCTGCTGGGTTGTTGGGTTCAGATAACAAGCCATTGTGACCGGAAGAAACTTGTTCTATAGTTGACGGTACTAAGGCTGCAACTACAGGAGTACCAGAAGCCAAGGCTTCGTTAGTGGTGGTGCAGAAGTTTTCAGTGACGGAGGGATTGACAAAGACATCCGCGCGGGCAAACCAACCTAGCAATTCTGTACCGTGAGACTCACCCCAGATAGTAATACCTGAGCCGAATTTAGCTGCACGTCTGCGTATTTCTGCATCTAGGGGGCCACTACCCACAATTACTAAATGCACATTGGGAATTTGAGCAGCAATCAGAGGATAGGCATCTATTAATTGCAGTACATTCTTTTCGGCGGTGATCCGTCCCACAAACAAAATAGTGGGTCTATCATCATCAGGGATGGGGTTGTAACGGATATTGCGGGGATGGAATTTTTCGCAATCAATCCCCTGATAAGGAACATATTCACTGGGGTGACATCCGAGATTTTGATATTTAATCAGTTGTTCACGGGAAGGAAAAACATTGAGATTATAAACTTGGCTGAACTGCTTCACCAACAAAGGAATGATGGGACGTAGGAAGTTAAAGAAGACATCTCCCAAGTAGTATCTGATATAGGCAACGATATCTGTGTGAAAGACGGAAATAATCGGGGTTTTAGTTCGTCTAGCATACTGTAATCCCACAGGACGACCATAACCTTGGATTAAAGCCGAGTATACACCCCGCATTTGGGCAGATTCTTCTACCACGATGATATCAGGTTGAAATTCTATCAGTAATTCGGTGTCGTCCCAATGACGATAACTCAAAGGTTGGGGTAGAGATTTGTAAAAGATTAGGGGTTCAGTGGGGAAGGAGTAGGACGAAAAATTGGGATAAGACTGTAACTCATCTAACCCAGGCATGGGGCGATCGCCTACTTGTTTGGGATACTGATCATTAAACTGGGGATGAACTAAAAATACCTCATGTCCCTGTTGTAGCAACCAACGCGCCCTCTGGTGAACTGCAACCGAAACCCCGGTCAAAAAAGGAGTGTACAATCCTGTAAATAAAGCAATACGAAGTTTTGGTTTGTTCATAATCTTAGTAAATTTGTTGAATCTTGTCTCAGCAAAAGGTGTATGTATACAAACCTGTTCTAAGCAAGTTGAATAATGTTCTAGGATTTACGCATTGGTTGAAATAGTTCACAGAGAAATTTGGCGATCGCTTGGTTGATTTCCTGTCTGATAAGGACGATATTCCGTCAATCTAATCTGCCAAGGCCCTTCTACTTCATAGGTAACACCACGCCAATGGACTGTCGGCATATCAAATGACCGAAACATGGCTAACCCATAAACCCATTGTGTCAAGGGCATTCCCACAAACATTTTGAAGATGAGCGGCCAAGATAATTGCGTGACTGGCTTACCTTGAGAACGAATGATGGGCTGTATGTTCATTTCCAAAAACAGCATGAGCATAACTAACGCCAGCATATAAATCACATACCAGATGAGGGCTAGCGCAGCTGCATCTCCTTGTCCAGTAAACCAAGCCAACACCAACACCACAATCAACAAATGGGGTAGCACAATAGTAAACATTGTGTCAGCTACTACCGCCGGCCACAAAGGATGATAAAGCCGAGAAGCCATTAATTGACGTTGCAGCCAATATCTTAAACTTGGCAAATCCGTCTCTTCCCGATTCAGCATAATCAAAGAAGGTACAAACTTCACCTGGAGGTTATGCTTACTCAAGACACTGCGAAGCATCGTATCTTCGCCAAAAGCTTGCCCCCACTTCTCTAGCAGTCCCGTTTGCTGGATCACCTCTGTTTTCACAGCCAAAGTTCCACCCCAAGGAATGCCATATAGGTACATCTGCACGATCGCCGAAACATTCCAGATGTAACGGACTAAGGAACCCCAATACCTCCCCGTAGGAACATACCAACGGTTTCCGGTAGTCACCCCGACAGAGGGATTAATCAAAGGAGAAACTAATTCCCGCAACCAATTAGCATGAACAATGGTATCAGCATCTACCAAAGCGACAACCTTATAAGATTCGTCTAATTCTGAAACAGCTTGTATTAAAGAACTGCATTTGAGACTACAGGTTGGGCGAATTGTCCGCAAATGACTAATTTGGAAATTACTTGCCCCTAACTCATTAATAGTATCGCTGACCACTTGCCAAGCTGGGTCTTGTTCACTATCAATGATCAACTTTAAATCGTACTGGGGATAATTTTGCTTGAGAAGCGATCGCAAACAATCCGGTAAAAATGGATCAGCACCACGCAAACATAACAATACTGCCGTTTTCGGTAACTGTTCATCAGGCAAGTTTTTCGAGCGTGAATTTAAAGCCGACAAAAAAAACAAAACCGAACCAACCTGAACAGCTAACCAACCCACCAAAAATTTTGATATCAATATCACCAAGTCATTCATTAATTTATTAGCTCCTTCAAACCTCTCCCTCTGCGTAAACCTTTGCCACTGTTCGCGTAGCGTCTCCGTTAGGAGAAGTTATGATGCTTGACGAAAAGCCGCTTGCGCGTCTACGGCGGAAGCCGCCGCTCATACTTCTCTCTGCGTTTAAAAAGCGGAATAAATTATGTCGCCTCAAAGAGATATTTTGCTATCCACAGGCTGATCCAAAAAATCGTAGGGATGATACTCAACCAAGCGCACATTCCAAGGGCCTTGAATCCGATACACAACCCCCCGCCATTTCACCGTCGATATCCACACAGAGGAAAGCATCGCTAATCCATATACCCACTGTGTTAAAGGTATAGCCAGCAACATTCTCCCTAGCATGGCCCATGATAATTTCGTTCCTGGCTGTCCTTGGGCGCGAATCACTGGCTGTAGCCCCATCTCCACCAACAGCATCAACGATAGTAACCCCAGAGTATAGATGCTGTAGGATTTAAACAATAAATCCGCTACCTCCCACTGAGCATCACCTAACGATAGGAAAAACAACACAATCACTAAAGTAGGAAACAAAATGCTAGAAACAGCTTCACTGACAATTGCTAACCATCGGGGATGGTAAAGACGCGAATAGAGAATCAAACGTTGTAAATAGTCGATTATCCCCAACAAATCGCACTCTTCACGATTCACCATAATCAACGAAGGTACAAACCTCACCCTCAACCCATGTTTTTTGAGGATGTTGTGCATCATCAAATCTTCGCCAAAAGCTTGCGCCCACTGTTCTAAAATCCCTGTTTGACGCAACACTTCTGTTTTTACAGCCAAACACCCACCCCAAGGAATACCAAATAGGTACATCTGCACAACAGCAGCTATATTGCCTGTGTACCGTACCAACGAACCCCAATACTTACCCGTAGGTACATACCAACGATGGCCTGTAGTAGCCCCAATTTTGGGGTTATCTAGAGGTGTAACTAACTCTCGCAACCAATGAGGATGAACTATCGTATCAGCATCTACCAAAGCCACAACTTCGTAAGAATCATCCAAATCAGAAATAGCTTGAATCAAAGAACTGCATTTGAGACTACAATTGTGGCGGATAATTCTCAAATGACTGATATAAGCATTATTGGCATCTAATTGGTTGATAGTATCATTAGCAATCTCCCAAGCAGGATCATCCTGACTATCAATAATCAGTTTTAAATCGTAGTTAGGGTAATTCTGTTTTAACAGTGCCTCAATACAGTTGGGTAAAAATGGATCAGCTCCTCGCAAGCAAAGAATTATCGCCGCTTTGGGTAACTGTTCATCAGGTAAAGTTTTTGTCCGCGATAATCGCACATACAACAAAAACATCAGAGAAATAAATACCTGTATTCCCAACCATCCCAGTAAAGACCTAAACAAAAATGTTGCCAACTCTCTCATGACATTTATGAGTCTCCGGCAAGTTGTGCCATCAGTAATAGTTGAGAGGGAATTTGTAATTCAAGTTCGTAGTCAGGACTAAAGTCCTGATTTCTCAACACTTAAGTCATGACTACAAACTTTCTCCTCACCTAGGGATCAAGTGAGTATTTCAAAGTAATATCGATAGTTGTATTTTTGCTAACAGCAAAACTTGACTTATTAAATTTTGGTGTTCCCGTTTGAATAGATACCCTAGGATTATTAGAAATTCCAAAACCTTCCTTGGGAATCCCAAAGAAATCAGAATCAAGTTTTTGATTACCGTTTTGATCATCAACAATTGCTACAGCATAAGTACCACGTTTCAAGCCATAGAAATGTTTAGTAATCGTCTTACCTGTAATGCGAGTACAGCCACTTTGTACTTCACTGGTATCACTTAAAGGAAAGCCTTTTTCGCTATCGTAAACTCTAAAGCAAATCTGTCCTTGTTGATGCCGGATACCATTGACTACAACAGTTAATTTAGCTGTAGGTTCTGCATTTAATGGTCTAATACAAGTCAAGCTCAATAAACTAGCCAAGAAAACATGACGCAAACGAGAAATTTTCCACATATTTTTATCTCCCTCAAAAGATATTTTTTACTCCCTACTCTTGTACAGACGCAATCAATCGCGTCTCAACTTCCGTTTTTGGGAGTGGGGTATCATGCCAAAGTTGCCAGATCTTTTGGAATGCCATCAGCAAATCTTTAAGTAAAAACACCTCATTTCCTTTGAGTTGCTGATGTAAACTGATAGAGCAACGTATCTGCTCGTATAAACTCAATCGCACTAAATGTATAGAAGCGATATACTCCCATAACATTCGCCAATGAGGAAACAAAATTTTTCCCTGTTTAGATGAATCAAACCACACTATATAGCCATAAAAATCTGGCATCATATCCAATGAGTATTCGGGATTCTTATTAGTAA
This sequence comes from Nostoc sp. PCC 7524, assembly GCF_000316645.1. Taxonomy (NCBI): domain Bacteria; kingdom Bacillati; phylum Cyanobacteriota; class Cyanophyceae; order Nostocales; family Nostocaceae; genus Nostoc; species Nostoc sp. PCC 7524. The sequence continues at coordinate 6,404,735 of NC_019684.1, read as the reverse complement.
ATACTAAATAATTTGGGCAGAACATACTCATTGATTGTTGCGGATGACTGCGAGCAAAAAATAAATATTCGGGTATTTCATAAAATTGCCCGACTAGAGCCAGCCTTAATAATAAGATGCCATCTGCATTACCATAACTACCCATTGGTGGGATTTTTCTCAGGGCATCAGAGCGAATTACACCGTAAATGGGATAGCAAAGATGCTTATTCAGCAATTCATGAAAACGTTGGTAACGTTTACCTGAATCTGTCTTGAGTTTAATGTCGTAGGTTTGTAAAAATTCACCCTGCTCATCAATGAAATATGTATGAGAGTGGCACAAGATAAATTGAGGATTTTGATCTAGTACCTCAATACATTTCATGAGAAAATCAGGGGCGTGTACATCATCATGGGCAGCCCATTTAAAATACTCCCCAGTAGATAATTCAAAGACACGGTTAAAATTAGGAGCGCAACCAATATTTTCGTTATTCCTGTAGTAGCGGATGCGTTTATCTTGAGCAGCATAGGCTCGACAAATGGCTTCGGTATTATCTGTAGATGCGTTATCTGAAATAATTAATTCAAAATCTGTAAATGTTTGAGCCAACAATGAATCTAGGGCTGCTGAAATAAATTTCTCGCCATTATATACAGGTAAACCAATGCTCAATCTTGGCGAATTTTTGATCATAGTTTTGGAGATTGGGGATTGGGGACTGGGGACTAGGTAAAAAATTTTCCCTAGTCTCCCTTATCTCCCTATTTCAGTAATTTTTGAATGTCAGTCTTTTCTAGCCATGTTTTGGTTTGACGCAGCCCGGTTTCTAAATCAATTTTGGGTTTGTAATCTAATAAACTCTGAGCTTTAGCAATAGAACAAGCATAGGGGCGACGCATAAAATCTACCGATTCTGGAAGAATATCGGCTTTTTTACGAAATAGTTTCTGCCCCTGATGACGCAGTTTTAAAAACAGTTTTATTTCATCTTTTGGTAAAGACATTGGAGTCGGTAAACCTTCCATTGCTGCTAGGCGCATGAAATATTCTTTCCAGGAAGTTGCTTCACCGTCGGTGATATTAAAGATTTCACCGTATGTCTGTTTTTCTATTGCCAAGAATATGGCATCAATCAGGTTATCTACATAGACATGATTAATCACGCCTTGTCCATCATTGGGGTAGGCAAATAACTTTTGGCGCATGAAGTGAATCGGTCTGACAACCCAAGGTAGACTTCCAGGACCGTAAACATCGCCAGCCCGAATAATAATCACACCAAAATCTGGGGGAGAATTGAGGGGTAGAAGTTCGGCTTCAGCAGCAATTTTGGTTTGACAGTAGGGGTTATCGTTACTAGAGAGTGTGCCAGATTCGGTGATGCGATCGCTATAATCAAATCCATACACCAAAATACTAGAAAGATGCACAAAAGTTTTCACCCCCGCACTTTTGGCAGCTTTTGCCATATTCACCGCACCGCCAACATTCATTTCCTGAAACTGTTTGATAGGGCCAGCTTCTTCAGTAATTTGGGCAGTATGTAAAACGATATCTACTCCCTGGCAAGCCTTTTGAGCAATAGCCGCATCGGTGACACTCCCAAAAATTACCTCAGCCCCCAACTTCTTGGCGGTGTCAGAATTATTAGAAGCTTGTAGTCCACGCACCTTGATTCCCTGTGCTATGGCTAACTCGGCTGCACGCAAGCCGATAAATTCATCAATTCCAGTAATCAGGAGAGTCTTGTTTTGCAAATTCATAGTACAGGGTTTATTACTAAAAGGGGTGTAGGGGAAACAGGAGAGACAAGGGAGACAAGGGAGACAAGGTAGAAATTTTTAGTCAATACCCCATTCCCTACTCCCTACTCCCCACTCCCTAAAAAATATCTGCCGGGTCTGCGGAACGAAGTTTGTTAATAGCAAGTGCGCCAGAAGTGATACACATTAAAACTGCGGAGATAAAGACAATTAAGGCATTATTCGCAGTCATCATAATTGGTAACTTTGTAGCTTCCATTGCAAAATTATACAAAGCCACAGAAACTAGAAAGCCTGGTATATAAGCTAATAATGCTAAGATTAAAGCTTGTTGAAAAACCACATTTAAGAGATAAGAATTGGGATAACCAATAGCTTTTAATGTGGCATAAGCAATAAATTGTGTGGCAATATTGCTGTAGAGAATTTGATAGACAATTACCACACCTACGACTGAAGCCATTGTCAGCATGAGGTTGAGAATAAAACCTATTGGTGTTCTAGCAGACCAATATTGCTTTTCAAAATCAATGAAACCTTGGCGATCAAAAACCCTGACATCATTCGGTAAATTAGCTTGTAAATTAGCTAAAACCTTGTCTTTATCAGCTTCAGGATTGAGGGTGATGATACCTATATCGATTCTCTCAACGGGGCGAGTGTTGGGATTGATGCGAAGAAAAGTGGAGTCACTGACAATTAAGTTACCATCTACACCAAAGGAAGGGCCTAAGCTAAATAACCCAGCCACTCTAACTCTGTAACCTCTGGGTCCATCAAAAGGAAAAATTTCAATCGTCTGTTCGGTATTGCCTTTGTCAAAATTTGCCGCAATCGGGCCAAACTCCGGTCTGGAATCCCTATCAAACAACATGAAATCAGGAATTTTTAGTCTATCTAAATTTTGCTCGACTTCAGGAATATTCAACACAGATTGTCCTGGATCGAAACCCATCACATAGATAGAATATTTTTCACCAGTAGCAGGGTTTTTCAATTTTGCAAATTGCAAATACAAGGTGTTAACTGATTGCACACCATCAAACCCTAAAGTTTGGTACAAACGAGTCCGAGAAAAACTTTGATTTGCAGTTAACGCTTTATATTGAGAACTAACTAAAAATAAGTCACCTCTAAGACTCTGGTGTACGGCTGTAGCACTAGAATAAAGGGCATCTTGGAAACCAAGTTGCACAAACATTAGCAAAACAATGAAGGCAATCCCAGCTACAGCCACTAAAAAACGCAGTTTTTGTTGGACTAGCTGTAGCCATGCCAAAGGAATTTTAAAATTCATGGCTTGTTATGAGGGAATGGGGAATGGGGACTATTGTCTAAATCTGAATAGCTACATCTACCTGTAAATTAGTTAACCGCTCTACCCGTTGACTGTCTGCGGGATTATCGATGGAGATTTTGACTTCAACGATTCTGCGGTCTGTGTCCGTGGTGGGGTTGATGCTGAAGATGCTTTGTCTATCTACTTGCAAACCAATTGATTGAACGCTGCCATGCAATTTACCGCTAAATGCAGGGCTAGTGATGATCGCTTTTTGACCTAGACGCACTTTTTGTATATCGGTTTGATACACTTCTGCAATCACATACATTTGTGATGTCTTACCGATATCAGCGAATCCATTAGTACCGATCGCTTCCCCTGTTTTGGCATGAATTTTTAAGATTTTGCCGTCTATGGGAGCTTTAATATAGGTTAGCTCCTGGTCTGCTTTCGCTTGTTTGACGGCTGTTACTGCACTTTTAACTTCATTTTGTGCCAACTCTACATCTACAGTTCGTACCTCTCGAATACTGTTGAGTCTGGCTTTGGCTTCTTTGATTTGGTCGGAAAGGGTGTTTTGTGTACGGCTGAGAGTCGCTTTGGCTTCTGTTAGTTGTTGTTGTGCTGTTTTCAGTTGTAAAGCTCTAGTATCGGCTACGGAAGCGGGAACAGCTCCTTCCCGGAGTAATTTTTGATAGCGATCGTTTTCTGTTTGAGCATTATTAAATTCGGCTTGAATACGGCTGATTGTGGCTTCTTGCGCTGCAACTTCTCCTTTTAATTGCGACTGTAAACGAGCTATGGTAGCTTTTTGCGCTTCAATGTCCCCTGGTTTAGCTCCAGCTTTTACCTGTGCTAGTTGAGATTTAGCTATTTGCAGTTTATTTAATGCTTGTTCTAAAGCTGCTGTAGCGCGAGTATAATCTTCTAGGTAAGCCAATACTTGCCCAGCTTTGACCTCTTCTCCTTCTTTGACCAACTGTTTTTCTACCCTGATACCGTTGGTAGAACTAGGCGCGGATAAAGTGGTGACTCTGCCTTCTGGTTGCAAACGTCCCAAGGCTGTAACAGCAACTTTCACGGGTGCAACCTTGGGAGGATTGGCGGCAGGAGCCTGATCTTGAGTACGAAATTTGTTTGGGGAAAAACTGTAGAAGGTTACTAATCCAGTCGCTAAAGTGATTGATGCTGCTAAGATTAACCGCCACCGACCTTGAGGTTTGTTAAATAACTGGCGTAGGCGTTCCTTATTGACTTCCATATTTTTATTCCCAATTTGAAATGTGATCAGTCAGAAATATTTGTGGGGACTGGGGACTGGGGAAAAGAGCTTTACTTGCGTCTTGGTGTACGCAGTTAATTACGGATACTATGAGGAATGTTTCCCTGGATTAATATCAATTAGTGAAAGAATCTAATTAATGTATGTGAATGGTTTGATAGTTTGGCCTCTACCGCAAACAAATCACCAAGCGGTAACATTAATGATAGTGAATTGACTACAAATCTTTCTCAGTTTTACCTTAATTGGAGTTGGCATCAAGTAGCGTAAAATACGCTTACATTCTTAAAAAAAACTTAAATACCAATCAGTACGAAGCGGGGGCTAAAAATCAAAGGCAAGACATCAATAAATACGTGTTTAATCATTGCAAAAAAATGTGTTTTTGTCAATGGATTGGGGACTGGGGATTGGGGATTGGTGATTGGGGACTGGGGATTAATAATTAATTCTTCCTTATCTTCCCTTTTGCTTTCAATATTATTGATGAATTGCGATCGCGTTTGCTGTGTATGATCGGACATTCTCTGGGATTATGTGAGTAAAATCATCATTTCCAGATATTGCTGAAACATATTCGGTGTATTTGAGTCGTAATTGTTGGTGTTTTGGCTAAATGCACTGAATAAGATTAATTATGCCTACAGTACCCATCGACCAAATTAAAATCGGTCACAACCGCCGTCCGGTCAAGGGTGACAAGGTTGATGAACTGAAGGAGTCTATTAAGGCTAATGGTTTACTGAACCCCATCACAGTAGACCAAAAGCTGAATTTGATTGCTGGATTACATCGGCTGACAGCTTGTAAATTGCTGGGACTAGAGGCAATTGAGTGCAATATTGTCGCTTATGCAGGTGCTGACCAGGCGCGGTTGGCAGAGATTGACGAAAATTTAATTCGCAATGAGTTAGAACCTCTAGAACGTTCAGAATTATGGTTAGAACGTGACCAAATTCTCGAACGTATGGGTTTGCGGGCGAAGGTGGGAGACAATCAACATACCCTCAAAGGTGGTGAAACGATTTCACCACCACCAAAAAGAACTTTAGAGTTAGCGAGGGAAGCTGGCTACTCAGAACGCACCTTTCAGCATGGTAAGCAAATTGCTAAAGGTATTCACCCCGAAGTTAAACAGTTAATTAAGGGTACACCCATCGCTGATAGTCCCACCGCACTGTTAAAAATAGCTAGGGCGGGGACAAAAGAACTGACTTTAGCAGCAGCAGCACAACAGGCTGGAGAGTTAGCCCTGGCTAAAGGAGATATTGCAGAAGCCCAACGGCAAGCGCAATTAGTAGATGAGTTGAAATCCCAGCAAAAAGCAGCACAGATATTAGCTTACAAAAGTGCTATGGCGCAAAAAGAGGCTAAGTTAGCTGTCAAGAAAACTCAAAGTCAATCAGAACAACTAGCGATATCTTCCCCTAATCCCATCATTCAAGCAGGTGATGAATGGATATTAGGCAGACATTTAGTCTATTGTGGCGATACCTCCCAGCAGGAATTTCGTAACTTATTACCTTCAGATGCGGCGCTGGCGATCGCTACTCTCTCACCCACCTGGGAGCATAATTACTTGGTAGATGAAGCCAGAGTTGTGGCTGTTCTGCGTTCTGAAGGACATATTTATGATTTTTACAAAAATAATCAAATGCCCTTTCAATACGAATTATTATTAGGCAATCTTTACATAGGAATTTTTTCTCATCAAATCATCCCCAAACCCCAAACCACAATTAATGTCGAAGGTGTGGAAGGAATTATTAATTATTTGCTCAATTTGTACACCAGTCCTAATAATTTTGTGATTGCTCCATTTATGGGACATGGTGAAATTCTCATTAGTTGCGAAAGATTAGGTCGGATTTGTTTTATTGGTGACAGCAATCAAGAATTAGTTAGCCGTGGACTGATGCGGTGGCAACAATGGACAGGTAAACCATCTCAGAAAATAAGTTTTGTTTCTTAACGGTATTGCACCAAAAACAAAAATATATTTGTGGTGTTAAATACTCAGACATCCTTAATTCACATATTCTTTCTCTATTCCCTATTTTGTTTATTACGTACAATATATAAAATAAATGTTTGCTTAATAAATAACTCTTTAACATTAATAAGCCGTTTATATTAAAAATTCATCAAAAAACAGTCATTGATTATGATGTCCTGCTGAAAAATAAATTCGTCATCCTATGTAATCTGATTTGTATATTGAGGGAATGTTTACGGGATTTACAAGGGACTAATACTGTCATTCCTGCCTTGTGCAAATGAAGTTTACAGTCTCCATCAAGCAACTTCCCAGCCTGGAGTTATGAGTTATTAATTATACTTATGTACCATACCCAATTTGAAATTTCCATCAACAAACCCAGGGCTTTTTTATAAAATTAATTTAAACGAATGATTTAGTTTCGATGAACCATGCTATTCTTTGTATTAATTCAACGCCTAAAAGCAGCGAGGTAAATTAGTTATTTATGTGCGCGTGGAACAGTAAAAAATGACTAAACCTAGCTGCCTCATGATCACTGTTAAATGGTTGCTGATTCGTGCAAATAAATGTGTAGATTCGGAATCAAGGTGATGTTTCTTCTGTAACGAACTTGTCAACTTTTCTGGGTTAAATCCCATAACATATATTATCCTGGACGCTGAAACTGGCTATGGCATTCATCAAAATACAGAACGTTGTCATTAATACCAGCTATGTGGCTGCGGTGAAGCTAAACAATCAAACGAGTTTGGGAGAAAAAAGCGTTTCTGTCTTAATAGCTACTCCTAAGTTTCCATTGTTCCAGTTAGATCCAATTACTCAGAATCTCTACCATTACGAATGGATTGAATTCACTGGTCAAGCAGCTACCGCGCTCCAAGATTATTTTACCAGTTTCAACAACGTTATTGACCTATTGCCACAATATCAAGAGTCAAGCGTTGGATAACATTAATTTTGCAATTGCCTAATAAACATCAAAAGCGTCCGTTCATCAGGGTGAAGTGGGAAGAGAGGCTAGAGGCTGGAGACTAGAGGCTAGAGGCTAGAGGCTAGAGACTGGAGACTAGAAATTTTTTACTCAGCAACCCAGCACGCTGCTCACGCTCCACTAAACTAACAGCACCTGCTAAATGCCCCGCTACCGCTAACAGCACTCAACTTGCTAACAAGAAATAACGCTTCTCAGGGCAAGCTACAGAAATTACTGTAGCGGCAAAATCCACAGTACCCCAGAACATAATATGTCCTATGTCTGCTAATTCAATTGATACAGCCTTAGCGGAGTTAGAAAGCCAAATTAGTAACTGCGAAAAGGCTTTGTTGCGGTGTATTGAGGAAAAAAAAATGCAATCAGAAAAACCAATGTCAATCAACAAGATTAACAGACAACTACAACAAAATCCTATAGCCATTATTGGTATGGCCTCTCTGGTGCCTCAAGCCAGAAATGTGCGGGAGTATTGGCAAAATATCATTAACAAAATTGATTGTATAACTGACGTTCCTTCTACCCACTGGAGCGTTGAAGATTATTACGACCCCAACCCCAGAACACCAGAAGATAAAACTTACTGTAAACGCGGTGGTTTTATTCCAGAGGTTGATTTTAACCCAATGGAATTCGGTATTCCTCCCAGCATTTTAGAGGTTACTGATGTTTCGCAACTATTAAGTCTCGTAGTTGCGAAAGAAGCAATGGAAGATGCTGGTTACGGCGACTCTCGTGAATTTAACCGCGAGATGGTGGGGGTAATTTTAGGGGTAGCTATGGCCAAGCAATTGGGTATGCCCCTTTCTGCGCGGTTAGAATATCCCATTTGGAAAAAAGTCCTCAAAAGCAGTGGACTTTCTGACGAAGACACCAACAAAATTGTTGAAAAAATCCAAAGTGCTTACGTCAAATGGGATGAAAACGCTTTCCCTGGGATGTTGGCTAACGTTGTGGCTGGACGCATCGCCAACCGCTTGAACTTTGGTGCAATGAACTGCGTAGTTGATGCAGCTTGTGCTAGTTCCTTCGGTGCGTTGAAAATGGCGATTAGCGAACTCGTCGAACATCGGGCCGACATGATGCTGACTGGTGGTGTAGACACTGACAACACCATCATGGCTTACATCTCCTTCAGCAAAACCCCAGCCGTATCTCCTAGCGAGAACGTCAAACCCTTCGATGCTAAATCTGATGGGATGATGCTGGGTGAAGGTGTTTGTATGCTGGTGCTAAAGCGTCTGGAAGATGCAGTGCGGGATAACGACAGAATCTATGCAGTGATCAAAGGCATCGGTACTTCCAGTGATGGACGCTACAAAAGTATTTATGCACCCCGCAAAGAAGGTCAAGTCAATGCTTTGCGCCGTGCTTACGAAGATGCAGGCTTCTCTCCCGCTACCGTTGGTCTGATTGAAGCGCACGGTACAGGGACAATGGCTGGCGACCCCACCGAGTTTGGTTCTTTAAGAGACTTCTTCTCTCAACACGACAACAAAAAGCAGCACATTGCCTTGGGTAGTGTGAAGTCCCAAATCGGACACACCAAAGCAGCTGCCGGTGCAGTCAGCTTGGTTAAAACCGCTTTGGCATTACATCACAAAATTCTGCCCCCCACAATTAACATTACAGAGCCGAATCCCAAGCTCAATATTAACGATTCATCTTTTTATCTCAATACCGAAACTCGTCCTTGGATTCGGGCGGAAGGGGAAGCACCAAGACGGGCGGGTGTTAGTTCCTTTGGTTTTGGTGGAACAAACTACCACGTAGTTTTAGAAGAATACGAAAGTGAACAAAACCGCCCCTACCGTCTACACAGCACCCCCCACGAAATCCTACTGTTTGCCTCTAATCCTGGGGAACTGTTGAAAAAGTGCGAAGAAGCTTTAGGTAACTTGCAATCAGCAGGTGGCGAAAAACATTTCCTCAACTTAGCGCAAGAGTGTCAATCTGTAGAAATTCCCCAAAATGCAGCCAGAGTTGGCTTTGTCGCGGAAAATCTCACAGAAGCTTGCAAGTTGATGCAAACTACCATTGATTTGCTCAAGCACAAAGCAGGCGCAGCTAACTGGGAGCATCCCCAAGGGATTTACTACCGTGCTTCCGGTATGGAATTGGGTGGTAAGGTTGTATCCTTGTTCTCTGGTCAAGGTTCTCAATACCTAGAAATGGGTAGAGAACTGGTGATGAACTTCCCCACCTTGCGCCGTCTCTACGGTTACATGGATGGGTTATTACTTAGAGATAACTTGCGATCGCTCTCAGAGATTGTTTTCCCCCATCCCGTATTTAATGAAGACGAGAAAAAGGCGCAAGCGGCTGCACTGCAACGCACAGAATACGCCCAACCAGCGATCGGCGCATTTAGTGCAGGTTTGTATTCCATCCTCAAGCAAGCTGGCTTTAAGTCTGACTTTGTAGCGGGACACAGCTTTGGTGAAATCACCGCTTTGTGGGCTGCGGGTGTATTGAGTGACCAAGATTATATGTACTTGGTGAAAGCTAGGGGTCAAGCAATGGCTGCGCCCAAAGACCCTGATCACGATGCAGGTACAATGTTGGCGGTGAAGGAAGACATCAGCAAAATCGAACCGATTCTGAAGCGATTCCCACAGGTAGCGATCGCCAATTACAATTCTCCCACTCAGTTTGTATTGGCAGGTTCCACCGGCGACATTGCCAAAGTGCGTGAAGCTTTACAAGCACAAGGCTATGCAGCCGTACCCTTACCAGTATCCGCCGCCTTCCACACCTCACTGATTGCTTTCGCGCAGAAGTCATTTGCGATCGCTACCAAATCAGTCACCTTCAACGAGCCAAAACTTCCTGTATTCACCAACGTTACAGGTAAGCAATATCCTAAAGAACCCCAAGCGATTCAAAAAATCCTGGAAACTCACCTAGCTAACTCGGTGCTGTTCAAGCAGGAAATTGAAAATATCTACGCAGCTGGTGGTTACTGCTTCGTGGAATTCGGGCCAAAGAGAATCCTCACCAACTTAGTAAAAGAAATTCTCGGCGATCGCCCTCATGTTACCGTAGCCTTGAATCCCAGCGCCCAGAAAAACAGCGATCGCTCCTTACGGGAAGCAGTAGTGCAAATGCGCGTCCTGGGTATGCAATTGAAGAACATCGACCCATACCAAACCCAGCCTACCTTACCCCCAGCCGATAAGAAAAAAGGTATCAGCATCACCTTACGGGGTATCAACTACGTGTCAGAAAAAACCAAAAACGCTTTTGTGCAAGCGTTGAATGATGGACACAAGGTATCCTTACCTGCTGCACCTACAGTCAGTGTCACCGCTACTGAAGTTAAACAGACACCTGTTATCTCTGCACCAGTGGCAACAGTCGCACCAGCGATGTCTGCACCAATCAAAGAAACTAACGGTAACGGACGCGCCGCCAAAATTGCCAATCACTCTAATATCATCACTGAAGCCAAACCTAAAATGAACTCTGCGATCCTTGCACCTCAACTAGCTGAAGAAAAGAAGATGCAAACACCAGAAAAACTGGAAAACTTCCAGCGAGTGTTAACAAGCTTAGAGTACCTGATGACTCAGTTCCAGCAAAACCAAGCTGAAAATCTGCAAGTTCACGGTACTTACCTCAACCATCAGATGGAATATACCAAAGCGTTCTTCCAACTGATGCAACAGCAAAATGCTTTGTTTGCTAACGCTAAGACTTCCCAAGAAGCTGCTCAACTCAAGCTAGTAGTGATGGAAAGCTTGGAGCGCAGTTTGATGCAGTTTCACTCCCAACAAGGTGAAACCCTCCGCATCCATGAAAAATATCTTCAGGAACAAGTAGCTTACGCGAAAAACTTCTTCGACCTCATTCAGCAACAATACTCAATGGTTCTTTCGAGTGGCGTAACCGCAGCAGCCACCGAAGCACCAGTTCAAGAAATTAGCAAGCAAATCCCCGCTTTCACCATCGACACCCCTGTTGTGGAAGCACCCGCATCTGTGGCTAAAGTTGAACCTGTAGCAAAGCCTGAATTCACCATCGCTGATGCACCTGTTGCACCCGCAGCGTGGCAAATGCAGCCTGAGCCTGTAGTTGAAGCACCCGTGGTTGCACCTGCGCCTGTGGCTCAAGTTATTGCTCCCCCAGTCAAGGAAGTGGAAGTTGCACCCGCACCTGCACCCGTTGTACCTGCACCTGTAGCTGCTCCCGCCGTAGATTTGGCTGAGTTGGGTAACAACCTGCTAGCAATTATCAGCGATAAGACTGGCTACCCAGTAGAAATGCTGGAAGTAGAAATGGATATGGAGGCTGACTTAGGTATTGACTCCATCAAGCGGGTAGAAATCTTAGGCGGATTGCAAGAATTGTATCCTGACCTACCCAAGCCAAACTTAGAAGAATTGGCAGAAAAACGCACCATCGGTCAAATTATCGAGTTCCTACAAGCTAACGCTGCTAGCGGTCAACCTGTAGCAGTTGCCACTCAGCCAGTAGTCGAAGTAGCCGCACCAGTTGCACCTGCACCTGAAGTAGTTCCTGCACCAGTTGTAGCTCCTGCTGCACCTGCACCTGAACCAGTAGCAGTTGTAGAAACAGTTACTGAAACTGAAGTTGCAGACACCACCGACTATGCAGATATCGGTCAAACTCTGATTAACATTATCAGTGAGAAAACTGGCTACCCAGTAGAAATGCTCGAACTGGAAATGGACATGGAGGCTGACTTAGGGATTGACTCCATCAAACGGGTAGAAATTTTAGGGGGATTGCAAGAAGTATATCCCAACCTGCCCAAACCCAACTTTGAAGAATTAGGCGACTTACGCACAATCGGTCAAATTGTTGACTACCTCCAGAAGCTGGTGGGAGGTGAAAAAAAAAAGCCGCAGTCTGAGTTTAGCTGGCAACCAGTAAAAGTCATCGACGGTGTACAACGCCGTCCAGCCAAACTCAGATACCTACCAACACCCGATCGCCTAGAGTTCAAATTGCCAGAGGGACACATCTGTGTAATCACCGATGATGGAACTCTGACTACCTCCCAAGTAGCGCAAGCTTTAACGGAAAGTGGTTGGAAAGTGGTAGTTTTGAGCTTCCCCCAATCGATTGTTCCCCAACGCTCGCCCTTACCCGCAGGCGTGAACCAAGTTAGCCTCGCAGATATGAGTGAAGAACTACTGCAAGAAAAATTATCTGCGATCGCTACTAACTACGGCACAATTGGGGCTTTCGTTCACCTCCACCCCAGATTTCAGGTAGCGAACATCGGCAAAGTTCCTTTCATCCCAGAAGAAAAAGCGATCGTGAAGCACGTTTTCTTTATGGCGAAGCACCTGAAAAAATCCCTGACTGAAGCTGGACGTTATGAGCGTAGTTGTTTCTTCACTGTCACTCGGTTAGATGGTAGTTTTGGATTAGAGCATGATGTGAATTTTGGTGCGATCGGTGCTGGGTTGTTTGGGTTAGTCAAAACTCTGAGATGGGAATGGTCGAATGTATTTACCAGAGGAATTGACCTCAGCCCCAACTTAGATGCAAGAACTTCAGCACAGCACATCATTGATGAGTTGCATGATTCTAATCTTTGTATTGCTGAAGTCGCTTACGGTTCTCAGGGACGTGTTACTTTGATTAGTTCTTTTGAGTAAAGGGAGTGGGGATTGAGGATGGAAGTTTAAACGCGGAGGGGAGGCAGCGCGTTGGGCGGCTATGCCGACTTGTAGCGACTGCCGTCGCGCAGAGGTAAACGCAGAGGTACGCGAAGAGAATTTGCCTAGTCCCCAGTCCCCAATCCCCAGTCCCCAATCCAAAATTCAGATTTCAAAGCCAAGATTTTTAATAATATGACTACACTTACTCAGGTTCGTCCTTCATCGGTTTTTGTTGTTAGTGGTGGTGCTAAGGGAATTACGGCGCAGTGTGTGGCGAGATTAGCACAGCACCAACCTTGTCAGTTTATCTTGCTTGGGCGATCGCAAGTTATTGAAAATGAGCCGGAGTTTGCTCAGGATTGTTTTGACGAGGCTGTATTAAAGAAACGGATTATGCAGCATCTCATCTCCCAAGGGGAGAAGCCGACACCGATGAGTGTGCAGAAGGTCTATAACAAAATTGTTTCTAGTCGCGAAGTTAAGCAAACTCTGGCTGAGATTGAAAAGACTGGTGCAAAGGCTGAATATATCAGTGTTGATGTAACTAATGTGGCGGAGTTACAGCAGAAATTAGCAGCTGTGTCTGCACGAGTTGGGAAGATTACAGGGATTATTCACGGTGCGGGTAATTTAGCTGATAAGTTGATTGAGAAGAAGACAGACCAAGATTTTGAGAAGGTTTACACAGCTAAGGTGCAAGGGTTAGAAAATCTGCTGTCTTGTGTGGATGCTAAACAATTAGAACATTTGGTGTTGTTTTCTTCCGTGGCTGGATTTTATGGGAATATTGGGCAATCAGATTATGCGATCGCTAATGAAATTCTCAACAAGTCAGCCCACTTGATGAAGCAATACAATCCTGATTGTCACGTTGTGGCTATCAACTGGGGCGGTTGGGATAGCGGTATGGTGACACCAGAACTCAAGAAAGCCTTCGCCGAACGGGGAATTGATATTATCCCTGTGGATGTGGGTACACAAATGCTAGTCAACGAACTACACCCCAGCCATAGTGACTCTACACAAGTAGTCATTGGTAGCCCCATCATCCCCCCACCCGGAACTCTAGACCCCCAACTCCGCAGCTATCGCATCCATCGCCGCCTGACTGTAGATGCTAACCCCTTTTTGATGGATCATGTAATTGCTGGGACTCCCGTACTTCCAGCCACCTGTGCCATGTCCTGGATGATTCATGCTTGTGAAGAATGCTATCCAGGTTATCGCTATGTAAGTTGTAAAGAATTCAAAGTTTTAAAGGGTATTACCTTCAATCAAACCCTAGCGAAAGAATACATTCTCGAAATTCAAGAAACCGCTAAAAATGGTTCTGAATCCATCGAATTTCAGACCACAATTCTCAGCAAAACCCTCGAAGGAAAAACCCACTATCATTTCCGCGCCAACATTACAACTGTGCGCCAAATACCAGAAATTCCCATCTATGAATCTGTTAATTTAACAGAAGATAATATCATCAAAACCACTGGTAAAGACTTCTATCAAAATGGTGATTACTCCTTATTTCATGGCCCAGCATTCCAACAGATTACCAGAGTAATCAACATCAGCCCAGAGAAAATTACTACTGAATGTTACTGGTCAGAAATCTCACCAGAAACCCAAGGACAATTTCCCATCAGATGGTACAACCCTTACGCCACAGACTTAAGTACCCAACCTTTATGGGTATGGTTAAGCCATTATCACCAAGAAGTTTGTTTACCCGGACAACTAACAAATTCCGAACAATTTAGACCCATTCCATGTAACGCCCCCTTCTACGTTTCTTGTGAAGTCATCAGCAAAACTGCAACTGGCTTAACCGCCAACTTCATGCTCCACGACACCGAAGGAAAACTCTACTCCCGCATCTTAGGAGCAAAAGCAATCATTGCACCAATGAACCTACACAAACCGAAGTAGGAGGGATTGGGGACTGGGGACTGGGAACTAGGTTAAAAATCTCCCTTTTCTCTTCTAATTCCTCTTCTCCCCTACATCCCTAATCTTCTCTCCTTCTTTCCTTTGCGTCTTTGCGCCTTTGCGTGAGACAAATCTTAAATAAAACCCCTCAAAACATCCTAAATAAATTAGGATTGCTATAGTAGGCCATTTATAAAGCACAGTAAATCCTTAATCGTCTCAAGTTCTGGGAATAGCGTAAATCCTCGTAAGTTTAGAAAACAGTTTAAATACTGTCATATTCAGCAGAAACAGAGGTGACAGGTGACAGTGAAGAGGAAAAAAACAATTAAAATCCTCGGCATTGCTGAATCAAGGAATGATTCTTGTAGGGTGGGCATCTTGCCCGCCCAGCCTGAAACATGAGGGACAGGCAGGATGCCCATCCCACAAAAACAATAAAATCATTCTGCAAATACACAACGCCAAATCCTCTTCCATCCTGCTCCCTGCCTCCTGCCTCCTATCGCTTAATACCCAAACGAGGATAGAAACAGTGGAAAAAATCGCCATCATCGGATTATCATGCCTCTTTCCTGATGCAAACAATCCCGAACAATTTTGGCAGAATCTCACTGAACAGAAAGATTCGACATCATCAATTACTGTCGAACAAATGGGTTTAGATCCCACAATATTTTACGACCCAGTTAAAGGCAAGCCGGAAAAATTTTATTTTCTCAAAGGTGGATTTGTCCGCAATTTTAAATTTGATGCCAGTGAATACAATCTGCCATCGGAATTTGTGGAAAGCTTAGATAACACCTTCAAATGGTCACTATACGCTGCAAAACAAGCTATTCAAAATAGTGGCTATTGGGGAAATAAAGAAGTCCTGTCTAAATGTGGAGTAATATTAGGAACTCTTTCCCTACCCACCAAAGTTTCTAATCAATTAATTGCACCCATTTACCGCCAAACCATCGAACCAGCAGTAGCGGAACTTTTACAAAATCAAGATTTCCATCTAGCGGCTATCCCTACAACTACTAAAGCCGCCACACAAAACGCCATGATTTCCGGCTTACCGGCTGCATTAGTTGCTAAAGCTTTCTCCCTTTCCGGTACTCACTTCTGTATAGATGCAGCTTGTTCCTCTGCCTTCTATAGCATTAAGTTAGCATCTCATTACCTACAGTCCCACAAAGCTGATGTCATGCTAGCTGGAGCTATCAGTTGCTCAGATCCTCTCTTCATCCGGATGCTATTTTCCGGTATCCAAGGCTATCCAGAAAACGGCATTAGCGCACCTCTAGATAAAGCTTCACGAGGCTTAGTTACATCCGAAGGTATCGGGATGGTCATGCTGAAACGCTACAGCGATGCCGTCAGAGATGGAGATAAAATCCTAGCGACGGTTTGCGGTAATGGTCTTTCTAACGATGGTAAAGGTAAGCATTTACTAAGTCCCAATACTAAAGGGCAAGTTCTAGCCTTCGAGAGAGCCTATCAAGAAGCTGGACTTAACCCCAAAGCTATTGATTATATGGAGTGTCACGCTACCGGCACATTACTGGGAGACACCACCGAACTCACCTCTATAGAATCCTTCTTTGGACAACACCAAGCCAAACCTTTAGTTGGTTCAGCCAAAGCCAATGTCGGTCACTTGTTAGTAGCTGCCGGTATGGTGAGTTTGACGAAGACAATATATAGCCTCAACCACGGTGTAATTCCCCCCACCATCAACGTCAACGACCCCATCAAGTCAGAAAATAACGTGATTTCGTCTGACAACATCGTGCGAAATCCGACACCTTGGCCACAAAACAAGCCAACCAAACACGTAGCCTTAAGTGCCTTTGGTTTCGGTGGTACAAACTCCCATCTGATTCTAGAGAAATAAAAAGTTCGTAGTAAGCAATTTAGTGCTTAAGAAATAGGGGCTAGGTTATGTTTTCAAAGTCTTTTGATCCCCCCTAACCCCC
Organism: Nostoc sp. PCC 7524; assembly: GCF_000316645.1. Classification (NCBI taxonomy): domain Bacteria; kingdom Bacillati; phylum Cyanobacteriota; class Cyanophyceae; order Nostocales; family Nostocaceae; genus Nostoc; species Nostoc sp. PCC 7524. Next base: position 6,387,903 of record NC_019684.1, on the reverse strand, counting down.
CTTAAAAAGGGGGGAACTGGAATCAAAGTCCCCCTTTTTAAGGGGGATTTAGGGGGATCAGAACAGCTTAGACGGCAGAACGAGTATTTAAAAATCAACAAACCCTAGAGTTGCTTACTACTAACTTATTTATCCATAAATTCAACGCTCACAGACTAATAGTAAAGAGATGTTTGAACAAGAAAATAACAACACAGCTAAAATCGCTATTGTAGGCATGGATGCCTTCTTCGGTGAATGCAATGGCTTAGATGCTTTTGAACGCAGTATTTACGACGGTAAACAACACTTCATCCCCCTACCGCCGAAGAGATGGTACGGTATCGAAACACAACAAGAATTACTACAAAAGTACGGCTTAGTAGAAGGTAAAGCACCTGTAGGTGCATATATCAAAGAATTTGATATTGATACCCTCACTTATAAAATTCCACCCAACGAAGTCGAAAAACTCAACCCCCAACAACTGCTACTACTGACAGTGGCCGATCGCGCCCTTAAAGATGCAAAAATTCCAGAAGGGGGTAATGTAGCGGTCATTATCGCCACAGAAACGGAGTTATCTGTCCATCAACTCCAACAACGTTGGGATGCGTCTTGGCAAGTCAAAGATGGAATCAACGCGGCGGAAATTACTCTACCCCAAGACAAAATCGCTCAACTAGAAACCATCGTTAAAGATAGCGTTCACCATCAAGTCGAGATTGGTGAGTATTTAAGCTACATCGGTAACATTATGGCGAGTCGGATTTCCTCGTTGTGGAACTTTACCGGGCCTTCGTTCACACTCACGGCTGTAGAAACTTCCGCATTTAAGGCGTTGGAAGTGGCGCAAATGCTACTGATGACAGAAGAAGTAGACGCTGTAGTTGTCGGTGCAGTCGATATGGCTGGCGGTGTGGAGAACGTATTATTACACAGTCAATCAGCTAATATTAATACTGGTGTTAATACTCTCAGCTATGATCAAAAAGCCAACGGTTGGACACCGGGAGAAGGTGCGGGGGTTGTAGTTCTCAAACGTCATGACCAAGCATTAGAAAATGGCGATCGCATTTATGCTGTGATTGATGCTATTAGTATCGGTCAAACCCACTCAAACCTAGACGGCGCAAGCGTTAACCAAGCTTGTCAGCAAGCTCTACAAACGGCAGGTATTCAACCTGACCAAGTGAACTATGTCGAGGTTTACGGAAGTGGGATTCCCCAGGAAGACGAAGCGGAAATTGCTGGTTTAGTCCAAGCTTATCCACCTGTAGGTAATGGTTTACACTGTGCAATCGGTAGCGTCAAAGCCAATATCGGTCACACTTTCGTTGCTTCGGGTATCGCTAGCTTAATTAAAACGGCTCTGTGTCTGTATTACAGATACATTCCCGCCACTCCTAGCTGGTCTGGTGTGAAGAATCCCCAAGCCTTTGAAGGTAGTCCTTTCTATGTGGCGACGGAATCTAGACCTTGGTTTTTGAGCAAGAATGCTCCCCGACGTATCGCTGCGGTGAATGGGATAGGTTCTGATGGGACTTATGCTCATGTGATTTTGTCGGAAGAAGTCAAGCAACAAGAGCGTCCAAATAGGTATTTACAGCAAACACCTTATTATCTGTTTCCTGTGGCTGCTGATGACCGCGCTAGTTTAATGGCGGCTTTGGAGAGTCTGCAAAAGAGTATTACCAATAGTGATTCTCTATCTCAGAGTGCTAGTCAAGCCTTTAATACCTATCAGCAACAAACCGCAGCACAGTACGCTGTCTCGATTACCGGACGCAACAAAAAAGAACTTCTGCGCGAGATTGAATCAGCACGTAAAGGGATTAATGCTGCTTTTGAAAAGGGTACAGATTGGCAAACACCTGTAGGTAGTTATTTCACAGCTAACCCCTTGGGTAAAAAAGGCGAGGTGGCTTATGTGTATCCGGCGGCTGTGAATTCCTATGTGGGGATTGGTCGTAATCTGTTCCGACTCTTTCCCAAACTGCACGACAACCCCTTTGTGCAGAGTATTTACAAACGTGCGGCTGATGTGGAACGTCGGGTATTTCCGCGTAGTTTGAGCAAATTAACTACCAGACAACTAGAAAAGCTAGAGAAAGAATTGCTCGATGATTCCCTAGCCATGTTTGAAGCGGAAATGTTTTTCACCAGACTGATTACCACCGTGATTCGGGATGATTTCCAAATCAAACCCAAATACGTGTTTGGCTATAGCTTGGGTGAAACCAGCATGATGGTTGCTCAAGGGGTGTGGAGCAATTTTTATGAGGGTAGTAGTTCCTTCAACTCCTCAGCTTTATTTGGTGACAGATTATCTGGCCCGAAAAATGCTGTGCGTGAGTATTGGGGATTACCAAAATCTACCTCGGCTTCAGAGGATAATCTGTGGGGTAATTATGTGCTGATGGCGAGTCCTGTACAAGTGCGGGATGCAATCAGAAATGAACCGCGTGTTTATCTGACACAGATTAATACTCCCGAAGAAGTATTAATTGCAGGTGATCCGGCGGCTTGTCAAAGGGTGATTAAAACCATTGGCTGCAATGCTTTCTCTGCTCCCTTCGATCATGTGATTCATTGTCAAGCCATGCGATCGGAGTTTGATGAGTTAGTTAAATTAAATACTTTACCAACTCAGGAAATACCTGGAATTGTATTTTATTCGGCTGCCGAGTATCAGACTATCACATTAGAAAGTGGTGCGATCGCTCGTAGCATTGCGACAGGATTATCTCAAGAATTAGATTTTCCCAAATTAGTTAACCGTGTCTACGAAGACGGAACGAAAATCTTCATTGAAGCTGGTGCGGGTAGCGTCTGTTCTCGCTGGATAGATAAAACTCTGGAAGACAAAGAACACATCACCGTTTCCCTCAACCGTCGCGGGATGGATGATCATAGTTCCATTGTCAAAGCATTAGGTAAACTCGTTAGTCATCGGGTGAATTTAGACTTATCACCGCTTTACAGTCCCGTAGCAACTAGCAAGCAAAATAAAGCCATGCTGCGGACTGTGACAGTTGGTGGGGACTCAATTACTGACAAAATCTTGACAGAAGAAAACCGTCAACTCTTCCAAGATGTAGCTAAGAAAAAACAGCCAGAACAACCCCTATTTAGTGATTCCCTCACGATAAACTCTCTGAATTTAGCTCAGGCTGTAAATAAGATTGAAACTCCGGCTGTAGAAATTCCTAATCCTACAGTTGAGCCAGAAAAAGATTCCATGAAAACTATCATGGAATACGATTTGAAAATTGAAGAACCAGTAAAATTTTTTGAGTCTACTGTTTCTGACTCTGCAACGCCTGAAATAGTTCCTGAATTACCTGCAACTGACGAAGAATTTGCCATCATCATCAATATGTTGGAACTAAACAAAGTTCAGTATCAAAAACTGAACGCAAACAACGCACGCATAACTAAAAATCACACAGATTTCTTAAAAGCTAGACAAGATTTTAGTAAACAGTTGAGCGAAATCATTCAATTACAAATGGTCTGCGCCGCAGATTTATTGAGTGAAGAAGCTAAGTAATTAATGTTCGTAGTAAGGACTAAAGATTTTCCAAATTATCCATCTTGTGGGGTGGGCATCTTGCCCGCCCAGAAATACAATGAACGGGCAGGATGCCCATTCCACAAGAGAATTTAAGATATTTTTTGGAATTCTATAAAGTCCTTACTACAAACCAAAAATCAATTCATTGCATATCGTGCGAGGGAACGACTGTGACGACCGTGGATACATTTATAAATAAATATGATAATGGTCTGGGATTTTCCAGCCATATCTACAATCACAATCTCGTCTGGAAAGGTGCTTTAGATTGTGTAGCTTTTGAAGAAACAGATATCAAAAATAAATTACTGGCTTTAGATAAACCTTGTTACATTGTCAAACTTGCAGGGAAAGTTGGTGTAACTAATGATGGTTATTTAGCTCCAGCCGAACACGGTACAGCCGGACAATTAGAACTAATCACATCAATTCCACCCATCAAAAGCCAACAACTCGGCGACCCTAGTTTCCTCTCATTTTATGGTGTGAAATATGCCTACATGACTGGTGCAATGGCTAGCGGTATTGCTTCCGAAGAAATGGTGATTGCATTGGGTAGAGAGCATATTTTAAGTTCTTTTGGTGCGGGTGGTTTACTTCCTGAAAGAATAGAAGCAGCCATTCATAAAATTCAACAAGCGTTACCTCATCAACCCTACGCCTTTAATTTAATTCACAGTCCTAATGATATGGCAGTTGAACGCCAGGCTGTGGATTTATATTTAAAATATGGTGTGAGAATTGTTGAAGCTTCCGCATTTTTAGACTTAACTCCCAACATTGTTTATTACCGTGTTGCGGGATTAAGTTTAAATGATGCTAACCAAATTGAAATCAAAAATAAAGTCATTGCGAAAATTTCTCGCCGCGAAGTAGCGAGTAAATTTATGCAGCCAGCACCACCAAAAATGCTGCAAGAATTGCTGCAACAAGGTTTAATTACTGAGTTGCAAGCTAAACTAGCGGCGAAAGTTCCAATGGCTGATGATATTACTGTGGAAGCTGATTCTGGCGGACATACTGATAATCGTCCCTTGGTTTGTTTACTCCCTTCACTAATTGCTTTAAGGGATGAAATTCAAGCTCAATATCATTATCCTCAACCCATTAGAATTGGTGCAGCCGGTGGAATTGCTACCCCAGAATCAGCCTTAGCAGCTTTTATGATGGGTGCTGCTTATGTAGTTACTGGTTCAGTCAATCAAGCTTGTGTTGAATCTGGTGCTTGTGAGCATACCAAAAAACTATTAGCACAAGCGGAAATGGCTGATGTAACTATGGCTCCCGCCGGCGATATGTTTGAAATGGGTGTGAAGGTACAAGTGCTGAAACGGGGTACGATGTTCCCCATGCGCGCGCAAAAGTTGTACGAATTGTACCGCACTTATAACTCTATTGAAGAAATTCCTTTGGCAGAAAGGGAGAAGTTAGAAAAACAAGTTTTCCGTAAAACTATTGCTGAGGCTTGGGAAGGAACTGCTGCTTATTTATCACAAAAAAATCCTGAGAAATTAGGCAAAGCAGTTAACAATCCTAAACTCAAAATGGCTGTAATCTTTAGATGGTATTTAGGATTATCTTCTCGTTGGTCTACTACTGGTGAAAAAGGTAGAGAAGTAGATTATCAAATTTGGTGCGGCCCAGCAATGGGAAGTTTTAATGACTGGGTGCGTGGTTCTTATTTAGAGGAAGCACATAATCGCCATGTTGTTGATGTTGCTAATCACATTATGACAGGAGCAGCGTTTTTATATCGCATTCAAAGTTTGAAATTGCAAGGAATGCAAATCCCCGATTCCTATATTCAATATCGCCCAGTTCGTTCTTAAGAAATAGGGGTGTAGGGGTGTAGGGGTTTAAGGGCTAACTTTTTACGTTATGACGCTTAACCTAACCCCCTAGCCCCCTTCCCTACTAGGGAAGGGGGAAAAGCTAAAGCTTCTCTCCTTGTAGGGGAGCCAGTGCGTTGGGCGGCTTTGCCGACTTGTAGCAACTGGCGTGAGAGGTACTCTACGAGAAGAGCTTCGCTCTATGGAGAGGGGTTTTCCAGATGCCGTGAAAAGTTAAATGTAAGGGACGCGTAGAAAATTATTGGAGATTTCAAAATGACTGTCAAACAATCTTATAGTGCAGCCGAAATTCAAGCTTGGATGGTTTCTCACCTCGCTGAAGTTCTTGGTGTAGACGCTGATGAAATTGACCCCAGCGTAAATTTAGAAAGCTATGGTTTGGATTCTGCTCAAGCCATGACTATGGTGAGTCAATTAGAAAAATTATTAGGGTTTCAACCATCACCTTTATTATTGTGGCATTATCCCACAATTGAATCTTTATCTCAGCGTTTAGCTGAAGAATTGGAAGAAGGCGCAGAGGTACAAGATACAGGTGTTAGTCGTTCAACAAATACTGCTAGCCTCTCTGATACCCCTGTTTTGGATTTACAGGCTGAAGCTGTTCTTGATCCCACTATTCATCCTGGTGGTGCTATTCCTGTTGCTTTACCTATCACTCAACCTAAGAAGGTATTCTTAACTGGTGGTACTGGCTTTTTAGGTGCTTTTATTATTCGGGAATTGCTCAAACAAACCCAAGCAGAAATCTATTGTTTGGTGCGTGCGGCTAACTTGGAAGAAGGCAAAGTTAAGCTGCAAAAGAATTTAGAAGGTTACGCAATTTGGCAGGATGAATATGAATCTAGAATTATTCCTGTCGTTGGTGATTTATCGGAACCTTTGTTGGGTTTGAGTTCTACACAATTCCAAACTTTAGCAGCAGAAATTGACACTATTTACCATAGTGGTGCGTTGTTAAATTATGTCTTCCCTTATTCAGCACTGAAAGCAGCTAACGTTCTGGGAACTCAAGAAGTTTTGCGCTTGGCTTGTCAAGTGAAAGTTAAGCCTGTGCATTATGTTTCTAGTGTGGCGGTGTTTGAAGCTCCTTTCTATGCTGGTAAAGTTGTGAAGGAAGATGATGATTTTAGCCACTGGGAAGGTATTTATTTGGGTTACTCCCAAACTAAGTGGGTAGCAGAAAAGTTAGTGAAAATTGCGAGCGATCGCGGTTTACCTGTTACCATTCATAGACCCCCCCTCATCGCCGGTGACAGCGAAACTGGTATCGGTAACACCCACGACTTTATCAACCTGATGGTTAAGGGTTGTCTACAGATGGGATATTTCCCCGAAGTGGAATATATGCTCGATATGTCCCCTGTAGATTATGTTAGTAAAGCGATCGTACATCTATCTATGCAAAAAGATGCGATCGGTCAAGCTTTCCACTTACAACATCCCCAACCAGTAGGATTGGATGTTTTAGTTGATTGGGTACGCTCTTTCGGTTATGACATTAATATCATTCCCTACGAAGAATGGCAAGCGAAGTTAATTGAGAGTGCCACTTCTACAGATAATCCTTTATACACTTTGCGGCCTTTCCTCTTAGAGCGTTGGTCTGATGAGCAACTCACTATTCCCGATTTGTACCTAAAAGCTAGAAGACCTCATATTAGTTGTGAAGAAACTGTTAAGGCTTTGGCTGGTAGTGATGTTGCTTGCGCGCCAATTGATGGGAAGTTATTTATGACTTACACGGCGTATTTAATTCAGAGTGGTTTTTTGACTCTGGGTTAATAGGATTTAAACGCGGAGAAGCGCGGAGGTAAACGCGGAGGTACGCGGAGAGGTTAAGAAAAGTTTGATTTTATGCGTCCATGACCCAGTTTCGGTAAGAAGCTGGGTTTTTCTTATGAAAGTGGCTAAAAATCCCTCTTCCCCACTCCCTACTCCTCCGAACTTCTGAGCGGAGGAAACCTCCGCTCAGAGTTCTCTCTACTCTCCACTCCCTTTAAATAAGTTTGCTATTAACACTAGCTTCACAAAATAAATGCTATAAATGAAGTTGATGTAAAGTTGAACCTTACTGAACAAATCCTTGACTTCATGCCTGTTCTGCAACGGAAGGCGATTAACACTGTTATAAGTCAATTCTCCTATTTTTATCCCAAAAGAGTGCAGTCTACGAGTTTGAGTTTCTTAAGAAAGTCTGAAGTGTAGCTGTCTTTATCGCATTTAGTTGCGGATAGGTGGGTAGTTGTTCTGATGGTTTGAACTGTCTGTGTTGATGTCCGAATTAGGCTACACAGAGTTTACCAACTGTATGATGCGTGAATCCTGCCAATCAGAATACAGGTAATAGCAGGTTATAATGACAACTCTCACAGGTAAGACAGTGCTGTTGACCGGTGCCTCACGCGGTCTAGGTATACACATTGCTCGTGCGTTAGCAAAAGAGCAAGCAACTGTAGTATGTGTTTCGCGTTCCCGTTCAGGATTAGAGCAAACTTGTCATGCAGTCAATGCAGCAGGTGGTAGAGCGATCGCTATTCCTTTTGATATTACTAAAGTAGGGGAATTATCAGCTCTCACCCAGCAGGTTCAGTCAACTGTCGGCCCCGTTGATATTTTAATCAACAATGCTGGCATAGAAATCATTAGTGCGTTTGCCAATTACTCTCTCGCGGAAATTCATTCTGTCTTCAACACTAACCTCTTGGCTACTATGGAATTAACTCGTTTATTACTCCCCAACATGATGGAACGAGGTAGTGGCCGCATTGTTAACATTGCTTCACTGGCTGGTAAAAAGGGTATTGCTTTTAACAGCATTTACTCTGCTAGTAAAGCAAGTTTGATTATGTGGACTGATGCCGTCCGTCAAGAATTAGCTGGTAGTGGTGTCCATATTTCGGCAGTTTGTCCGGGATATGTCTCTCACACTGGTATGACTGTTGATCCTCGTGTACCTGCACCTAAATTAGCAGGTGTGACGACACCCAAAGGTATAGCTAACGCTGTTATGCGTGCCGTTAAAGGCAACCCAGCAGAAATTATTGTCAATCAAAATCCGATTACGGAAGGTTTGACAAAATTGATGCTGGCTATGGGACAAATTTCTCCAACTGCGGTTGATCAACTTTATCAGTGGTTAGGTATAGTGAATTTCAACCAAATTAGAGCAGGAAATAGAGCTAATCTCAAGTGTGCGGCCGTTGGCCGTGCTTAAAAGTTATAGTCAGCTGATTCGGGAATGCGGCTTAGATGGTTAATACTGCCAACACTTTAACTGCCAGCCACAACCCGCCACGGCAAGAGCAGCAACATAGTTATTATCAGGCACTAACTCTACTAGACTCCAAGCAGGTAATTTCAGTAACCTAGCTGTTTCTGTGGGTGTTAGTGCTATTTCAATTTGTTCTAACTGGGATATGCCATCACCAGTTGCTTTTAAATAAGCTTCTTTACAAGTCCAGTAGCGAAAGAAGGTTTTTTGTTTTTGCTCATCGGGGAGCGATCGCACTACATCATATTCACTTGGTAAAAAAAACCTTTTAGCCAGGGCTTCTATATCTGAAATTCCACGGAGATATTCCAAATCTATCCCAATCGGCCGAGTGTAATTCACAGCGCACAAAGCCAAATTGTCGGAATGCGACAAGTTAAACAACAAACCACTATGCTGTAAACCCTCAGCTAAAATTGGTTTTCCACGGGGTTCATAATCAAATTTAATTTTTTCTGGCGCAATTCCTAAATAGTTACCTAATATACTCCTGAGAATACCGCGACCCGCAATAAAACGCTGCCGATGCTCTGGGAAATAAAATCTATTAGCACGGGTGAGTTCATCATCAGATAGAGTTGCGGCTAAATCTTCTAGCTGTGATTCTGTTCTATTCAGGTGAATTTGCCAAACATGAACCTCATCTGGCACTAAGTTTAGATCTGTGGGTGCAGGTAGCCAAGTCATTGGGGATATGGGAGAGATGAGGGAGCAGAGGAGCAGAGGAGCAGGGGGGCAGAGGAGAAGAAATAAAAACTATTGCCTACTAACTATTGACCATTGACCAATAAACAATTAGGCATTTTGGCACACTCAGCTGCAAAAGTATAGGTATGCTATGAGAGTGGGATATTTTTCATGTGAAAAGTAATAATAACGTTTAATCTCTCAGTATTTAGCTGAGAGATTTTTATTCAATTCAGCATTTTAGCTGTATTACAGCATTAAGATGTGTTAACGCAACAAGAACACACACCCTAAGATAATTGATTGGATATTTTTTAATTAGTAATTTTTAAATAAACATAAATTTACCTAAATATATTCGTCAATAGATATCTATTCAATCAATAAAGTTCACTACCACGCGGTCTAAAAACTGTCGTTTCAGCTAAAACACTGAAATCTTCAGGTTAATCGTCGTACCTGCCTCTTTTTTTGACTAACTAAGCACAATATTAAAGCTAACAAAATCACAGCTTTAATAGTTGATGGTTCTACTACCTTCCTAACTTCTGGAGGTGTGACAGTCGGAACTTCACATTGAACTTCACTAGCTTGACCTGTATTTGTATTGCTACCACCACCTATATTCAAATCAGGACATACATAATCTGGTGTATCAATTCCACCTGTTGTACCCACTGTTGAAGTAGACCGAGCAGGTGGAGAATCATCTCCACCAATTAAGAACAATAAAGCTAGCAATAGACCAAAACCGGCAAGGGGGAAAACCCCTGGAAAAGCATCTGATGTAGATGCGAAGAATTCCTCGCCAGGAAGTTCTACTACTTCTACGATGCGCTCACTACCTGGTGGGTCTATTACTCTGTCAGTCAATACATCTGGAGGAATTATGTCTCCATTCTGAACTAAACTCTCCGGAAGCTGAACTTTTTCACGCCCAAACCAGCCATCATTAGTTTCTAGTGGAGAATAGGGACGGGAAAGTATAGTCAAAATACTTTGTTTTAGTTCTTCATTCCTTCCAGTTCGTATCGCA